>NZ_JAIXHU010000039.1:0-29833 GCF_025671395.1 Paraclostridium sp. AKS73
TAATCATTATCTGAATATCTGGCTTGGTTGTTTGTGTTTAATTCTTTAAAAAAGAATTTATATAATTAACCTACTGTTTAATTTTCAAAGTTCATTTTTGTTTTTGTGTTTCGTCCGTTTCTTAAGGACAAGTAATACTTTACCATCATTGAAATAACGTCAATACTTTTAAAACTTTTTTAACTTTCTTTTTATTTTATTTTATTGCAGTAATTACCTCTTCTTCCTCAAATTTCAACATTTTTAAACTATATATTTTTTTAGTTCTTCAATGTTTAAATTTATAATTTCATTTAGTAATTGCTTTTTTTAACTGGATCATCATATTTTTTTAGAATTTTACATCTTAATTCCCCTAGTAATTGTATATATTCTTCATAACTATCATCATAAACTATTTCTAAATCTTTTTTTATCTTAGATGCTAATGATGGACTTTTTCCTGAAGTAGATACTCCTATAATAAGATCTCCTCTTTTAACAGTAGATGGAACTATATAGCTAGATAATGTTGGATTATCTACTACATTTACAAGTTTATTTTTCTCAGCGCAATACATACCTATAGCCTTATTTATATCTCTATTATTAGTAGCTGCAACAACAATAAAGCTATTTTCTATATATTCTTCTTTATATTCATCTCTGATTAATTCAATTTTACTTTCTATATCTTTAAATTTTTTATTAAAGTCTAAAGATATAACCTTAACCTTATATCCAAAATCAATAAAGTTCTTTGCTTTCCTATAAGCTATTTTCCCACCTCCTATAATTGTTATCTCTTTATAATCTAAGTTCACCATAATAGGGTAGTTCATCTTATAATTCCTTTCTATACTTTTAATGTCTATTTTATATTATATACTACCTACTTCTTTTTCTACCTCTTTTTGAACTCTTCCAAACGATATTTCTTTATCTTCTGCCCCTGTATATACATATGCTTTAGTTAAATCTTCAACTGTACTCTCTAGTTCTTGCATAAATTGAGTGTATGCAAAGTCAAACTTAGGATCACTTTCATCCTTTCCAAAAACACTATAAATTAGCGATTCTATCATTTGATCCATACCCCATAATTTAAGATGTATAAGCTCGTGAATTACCAAAGCTTCTAAATTAGTATGTTTTCTATTGTGATTATTTATCATCAAAACAGCTTGTTTTACATCTCTATCTATCTTTATATCTCCACTTTTTCTCCATTCTTTATCAACTAACTCAATTTTAATATCCCAATCTCTAATTCTAAGAATATCTTGCCACTTATTCAAATACTGTTCTACTAAATCATTCTTTAATTTCATAAATACTTCTCCTTTTTGACTATAAAAATAAATAACTTTAATATGTTTATTTCTATAATCAAAAAGAGTACCTCTATTTTTATTATAGAAATACTCCTAACTAATAACTATTTATTATATTAATATATTTATATTAAATAAAATCTTTTTCAAACTCATCTATACAATCTTTTAATAAAGTAGCACTATACGCCATAGAAGGTCCTCCTCCAAACCCAACTGCAACCATAGCTGCTTCCATTATTTCCTCTCTTGTAGCTCCAAGCTCTAATGCTGCATATGTATGACAAACTATACAATACTCGCAACGATTATATATACCTATCGCTACACTTATAAGCTCTTTTGTTTTAGTAGTTAAAGCTCCTTCTTTATAACCAGAGTTTAAAAGTCCCATAAATGCTTCTACATTTTCTTGGTTTGTTTCACTTATAGCCCCTAATCCTTCTTTAAATGAATTTAATATTCCTCTTACGTCTTTTTTCATGTTAAATCCCCCTTATGTTATAAGCCCTTGAAAATAGTTAGTATACTAACTTTATTTGTAAATTATACTATTTTAAAATATCCCATGTAAAGGATATACATCTTTACTCCTACTTTTATTAATTAGACTTATAGAAAAAAACTATAAACTTAGCTATGTGTATAAACAATAGTGCTATTAAGTTTTGAATTTACTTAAATTTAAAAAAGTGTTGAATAGAAAATTTCTATTCAACACTTTTGATTATAAGTTATGAGCAGCCTTTAAAGCTTCATAACTAGCTTTTATAGTTTCATCTATTATCTCATCTGTATGAGCATTAGATAAGAACATTGCTTCAAATTGAGTAGGAGCAAGTAAAATCCCTCTATTTAATAGCTCCTCGAAGTATTTATTAAACATAGGTACATTACACTTAGTAACATCATCATAGTTGTTTATTGGTCCTTCTGCAAAGAATAAACAAACTAAAGACCCAGCTCTATTTACAGTGTAGTTTAATCCAAGTTTTTCAACATTTGATCTTAGACCTTCTTCTAGTTTTATAGCTTTTCTTTCTAATTCACTATAAACTTCTGGTCTATCTCTTAATATCTCTAAGTTCTTTTTACCCATGTACATAGCTAATGGATTACCTGATAAAGTACCAGCTTGATATACAGGCCCTACAGGAGAAACCATATCCATAATTTCTTTTTTACCACCATAAGCCCCTACAGGAAGTCCAGCTCCTATTATTTTCCCAAAGCATGCCATATCAGGTTCTATTCCATAATATCCAACTGAACTGTTGTAAGCTAATCTAAATCCAGTTATAACTTCATCAAAAATTAAAACCGTTCCGTATTCTTTAGTTATATCTCTTAAAAATTGTATAAATTCTTTTTTACCTGGAACAACTCCCATATTTCCTGCTACAGTCTCTAGTATAACAGCAGCTATCTCATTACCATGCTCTTCAAACATAGCTTTAGTAGCTTCTATATCATTATATCTAGTTACTAAAGTATCTTTTACAACATCCTCTGGTACTCCAGGACTTGTTGGTACTCCATATGTTATAGTTCCTGATCCAGATTTAACCAAAAGTGCATCTGAATGTCCATGATAACATCCTTCAAACTTTAATATTTTATTTCTGTTAGTATAAGCTCTTGCTACTCTTAACGCACTCATAGTAGCTTCTGTTCCAGAGTTTACCATACGAACTTGATCTATTGCAGGATAAGCTTCAACTATAAGCTTAGCCATATCAACTTCTATAGCTGTTGGAACCCCATAACTTGTACCTTTTTTTACAATTTCTTCAATTCCATCTACTATTTCTTTTGGGCTATGACCTAACATAAGTGGTCCCCATGAACATATGTAATCTATATATTCATTTCCATCTACATCATATATTTTACATCCTTCTGCTCTATCTATAAAAACAGGGTCTAATCCTACTGATTTAAATGCTCTAACTGGGCTGTTTACGCCACCTGGGATGTACTTAGTTGCTTCTTCATATATTTTTAGTGACTTTTCATTTTTTCTCATTGGTGTTACCCCCTAATTAATTTAGCTATATCTTTTGCAAAGTAAGTAATTATTATATCTGCTCCAGCTCTTTTTATAGACATAACAGCTTCATATATAGCTGACTCATTTAATAAACCTTCTTTAACTGCAAGTTTCAACATAGAATATTCTCCACTTACATTGTATGCTACTAATGGTAAATCAAAGTTATCTTTAACTCTTCTTATTACATCTAAGTATGATAATGCTGGCTTAACCATTAACATATCTGCTCCTTCTAATACATCAAGTTCAGCTTCTATTAACGCTTCATTTGAATTAGCTGGATCCATTTGATAAGTTTTTCTATCTCCAAATGATGGAGCTGATCCTGCTGCATCTCTAAATGGTCCATAGAAACTAGACGCATACTTAACACTATATGACATTATTGCTACAGTCTCGAACCCTTGTGCATCTAATCCCTCTCTCATAGCTTGGATTCTTCCATCCATCATATCAGATGGAGCTACCATGTCAGCTCCAGCTTTTGCATGACTTACAGCTATTTTAGTTAAATATTCTAAAGTTTGATCATTGTCTACATATCCTTTTTCAGTTAATATACCGCAGTGACCATGACTAGTGTATTGGCACATACAAACATCTGTAGTTACACACATATCAGGATCTATTTCTTTTATTTTTCTTATAGCCTTTTGAACTATTCCATTATCATTGTATGCTTCTTTTCCAAAAGGATCTTTTTCATCTGGTATACCGAATAATATAACATGTTGAATTCCTAAGTCTTTTATCTCTTTTATTTCTTCTTCTAATTTATCTAAAGAAAAATGATATACTTCTGGTAGAGATGGTATTTCTTCTTTTATATTTTCTCCTTCTACTACAAATAAAGGATATATTAAATCATTTACATTTAATACTGTTTCTCTCACTAAATCTCTTATTGCAGCACTGTTTCTTAATCTTCTTGGTCTTCTTAACATTGTAAATTCCCCCTAATTAATTATTTATCTTCTATAATACAATTTATTAAATCATTTATAGTATAGTTAGTCGGCTCTTTATAAACCTTTAGTCCTAACTCTTTAGCTGTATTGCTAGTTATAGGTCCTATAGATATTACCTTAGTATTTTTTAGTTTATCTATATTGTCTACTCCTATTATATCAATAAAATTAGAAACTGTAGACGAACTTGTAAATGTAATATAATCTATATTATTTTCATTTAACAAAGCTATTATTTCTTCTTTATACTTATCTTCTATTTCAGTTTTATAAGTATGTACTTCTTTCACTGTACATATTTCACTTAATTTATCTACTAAAAAGTCTCTTGAGTTCGCACCTCTTGGTATTAAAATGCTATCATTACTGTTTAGTTTATTTTTTAATTCCTCATACATAGCTTCTGCTACGAATTTTTCAGGCACTATATCTGCTATTATCCCTCTATTTTTTAGTTCTTTAGCTGTAGACGGTCCAATAGCACATATTTTTATATTAGCTAACTTTCTTAAATCTAAATTCATTTGAGCTAGTTTATCAAAGAATATATTAACTCCATTTTGACTTGTTAAAATTAAGTAATTATAATTAGAAATATTGTTTATTTCATTTTCTAAATCTTTGTTGTCATCTACTTTTTCTATTCTTATTGTCGGTATTTCAATTGGATTACCTCCTAAATCCATTATCTTAGCAACTAAACTACTGCTTTGAGTTCTAGCTCTCGTTACTAAAATATTTTTTCCAAATAGAGGTTTTTTCTCAAAGAAGTTTAGTTTTTCTCTTAAACTTACCACATCACCTACAACAATAAGAGTTGGAGGTTTAACTCCTTCTTTCATAGCTACATCATATATATCTTCTAGGCTTCCAGTAACTACGCTTTGATTATATCTAGTAGCCCAACTTATAAGTGCTACAGGAGTATCTTTTGATTTTCCTTCCTTGATTAATTTATTACTTATCTTTTTTAAATTGGCAATTCCCATTAAAAATACTAATGTACCTTCATTGTTGGCTAATGCATTCCAATTAAGTTCATCATTTTCATCATCTTTTAAATGCCCTGTTATAACATGAAAGGATGATGCGTAATCTCTATGAGTTATAGGTATTCCTGCGTAACAAAGACCTCCTATTGCAGATGTTATTCCTGGAACTACTTCAAATTCTATTCCATTATCTAAAAGGAATTCAGCTTCTTCTCCACCTCTACCAAATACATATGGGTCTCCACCTTTTAGTCTAGTTACAGTTTTACCTTCTTTAGCTTTATTTGTTATAACTTCATTGATTTTATCTTGCGGTAAAGCATGATTGCTAGATGCTTTTCCTACATATATAAATTCGCAATTTTCATTTGCTTCTTTTAAATATTTTTCATTTGCCAACCTATCATAAACTATTACATCAGCTTTTTTTATACATTCCATTCCTTTTAATGTCATAAGTTTATAATCTCCAGGTCCTGCTCCAACTAAGTATACTTTACCTTTCATAAGACTTAAACTCCTTCGAAATTAATTTGGCTAGCTCAATTCCTACTTCTCTAGCTTTAGACACTTTACCATTTATAGTTTTCGTTATAATTTTATTACCTTCTTCATCTCCATATAATCCAGTTAATACTATGTCATCACCATCTACTTTACAGTGCGCTCCAACTGGAATATGACAGCTTCCATTTATTCCATCTAAGAATCCTCTTTCTGCTTCAACTTGTATCTCAGAAGTCTTATCTGCTATACAACTTAATATATCTTCTATGCTTGAGTCTCCTTTTCTTATTTCTATTCCTAATGCTCCTTGAGCTGGAGCTGGTATAACTATATCTTCATCTAAGTAACAAGTAATTTTTTCTTCTAGACCTGCTCTTATAAGTCCTGCTGCTGCAAGTATTACACCAAAAAGATTTTCATCTTCAATCTTTCTCATCCTTGTCTCTATATTTCCTCTTATAGGAACTATTTCTAAGTCTGGTCTATGATTTAAAAGCTGATATTTTCTTCTCTTACTTCCACTACCTATTTTAGCTCCTTTAGGCAAATCATCTAAAGATTTGTATCCTTTTTTTAAAATTAGGACATCCCTTATATCTTCTCTCTTAGGTACTCCTGCAAATTTTAATCCTTCCGGTAAGCTTGAAGGCATATCTTTCATACTGTGCACAGCTATATCGATTGACTTATCTAATAACTGTTGTTCTATTTCTTTAACAAATAAGCCCTTATCTCCTATTTTATCTAGAGATACATTTTGAATTAAGTCTCCCTTAGTTTTTATTATCTTAACTTCAAACTCTATATTCGGATGAAATTTTTTCAATTCATTTATAACCCAATTAGTTTGAGTAAGAGCTAAGTTGCTACCTCTGCTTCCTACTATAACTTTCATACCTAATCTCCTTTGCCCATATTTATTATAAGTCAAACAGCTCTTCTACTATTTTTATATATTCCTCTTGCTTTCCACTATCTTTAATTTGTTTTAAATTTATTATTGGTTCTCTTACAAGTCTTTTAAGTGCAGAAGTTAGCATTTTATCTATTATTTTTTCTCTCTGCAATTTAAATCAAGTTTTCTATAGATATAATCTAATGTATCCTCTCTAATATCTGAACATTTATCATTTAAAGATTGTATTGTTGGATCTATTTTTATAGTATCCAACCATTCATTAAATTCTTCTATCTTTTCATCAATGATTAATTCTCCAATACATGCTAATTCTCTTCTTTTCTTGTCATTTGCTTGACTTATTTTTTTTAAATCGTCAATATCATAAACTTCAATATTTTCAAGTTCATTTAAGTTTTTATCTATATCTCTTGGTAATGCAATATCCATCATTATTAGCTTGTTTGAAGTTTTTGGCATCTCAGCCTTCTTTAATACTGTATGAGGAGATGCCGTAGCACTTATAACTATATCAACCTTATCCATGACTTCATATCTATCCTCATACTTAATAGGAATTAAATTTTTATATTCATCTTGTATGTTTTTTAATTTTTCATAACTTCTATTAGTGACGTATATATTGTTTAATTGCTCTTCTTCTAAGTGTTTCATCGCTAACTTGCTCATTTTCCCAAGTCCAATTACTAAAGCATTTTTATTTTCTAAAGATCCCATCTTTTCTTTCAAACATTTAATTCCAATGTAACTTATAGATAATGGTTGATGAGAAATCTTTGTTGTAGTTTTTATATCTTTTGAAACTGTTATAGCTTCTCTAAATAATTTATTAAATACTTTCTTACTTGAACCTAATTGTCTTGCAAAATCATGTGCATCTTTAACTTGTCCCAAAATTTGATCTTCACCTAAAACTAATGAATCTAGACCTGCTGAAACATTAAATACATGTTTAATTGCTTCTTCTCCAGTTTTATTAAATAAGAATTCTTCTATATTTTCTACATCGAAATAGTCTTGGTAGAAGTTTTTTACAACTTCTACCTTATCTAAAATATTTTTGAGTATATATATACTTCACTTCTATTGCATGTAGATAATATAACAGCTTCTTCTATTCCATTATCTAGTAAAAAATTTATACCTTCAATTTTTTGTGTATCTGTAAAAGATACAGTTTCTCTTATATTTATAGGAGTGTTATTGTGATTAACTCCCACTACTGCAAAATCCATAAAATCCTCCAGATTTATCCTACCTTAGTATTCTCCTTGTTTACTAAAATCGTGGAAAAATAAGATATTTTATTTTCTAAATCAATTTCTTTTAAATCATTATACACCACTTCATTTTCTTGAGATGAGTTACTAACTAATATAGAATATTCTAATAAATTGTTCTTTTCTAATTTATCAACTATATGTTTAAAGTTTTTATACACTTTCATTAAAACTATTGAACTGTAGTTTTCTAAAGCGTAATCTATCTTTTCTTCATCTATAGTGCATGGCACTATTATTAATGGCTCTTTATCCATTACTAACGGGAAATTTTGATTTGATGCAATGTTTGAAAATGATGAAATACCAGGTATAGTTTCAACATCAATTTTGTCTATAAGTCTTTCCATAATGTATACATATGTGCTGTATATCATAGGGTCACCTAAAGTTACAAATCCAACATTTTTTCCATTTTTAACATCTTCTACAATTTCATCTGCCACCCTATTCCAAGCCATTATTTTTTCACCATCATTAAAGTTCATAGGGAAGTGCCTTTGCTTGATTTTAAGCTGTTCTGGTAAATATTGTTCTACTATACTTAAGGCTAAACTATTTCCTTCTCTCTTTGACTCTGGCGTATATAATATATCTAATTTTTTCATTGTATTTACTGCTTTTACTGTAACTAATTCACTATCTCCAGGTCCTGTTCCTATTCCATAAAACTTAGCCATAATTAATTTCCTCCCCCATTTAAAGCCTCAACACAATCTAATGCGTGTTTTACAAATTTATTTTGAATTGCTTCATTTTCTCCTAATCCCTTTAAATGTATTTCTGTTTTAAATCCATTTTTTATTAATATTGAATTCCAAGAATCATCATCTTTTCCGGCCATATCATTTATTGCATGATCTCCTGCAACCAACATAAAAGGCATTAGCCTTACTTTTGAAACTTTATCTTTTTTAAGATTAACTATAACTTCATCTATTTCAGGATAACCTTCAACAGTTCCAACATATGCTTTAATATTTTCTTGTTTTAACATATAATCTAATGCTGGATAAGCACTATGAGCTTGGTGTTCAGTTCCATGGCCCATAAGTACAATAGCTTCATCTTCTTCTAATTCTGGTATTTGTAGCTTTAAAGCTTCTACTGTTTCTTTATAGTCATCAATTTGACTTAAAAGAGGTCTTCCTAGTGTTATTTTTTCAAATTTGTCATCGTACTCACTTATTTGATTTTTTAACTTTGTATATTCCTCTCCACAAATTATGTGTAAAGTTTGAACTATTACTTCTTCATATCCCTCATCATATAATCTATCCAATGCTTCTATTGGATTTTCTATATGTATGTTATCTCTACTTTTTAATTTTCTTATTATCATATTTGATGTGAACGCTCTAAAAAAGTCATATTCTTTAAAAGCTTCCTTAATTTTACTTTCACATGCCTCTATAGTTTTTTCTCTTGTCTCTTTGTAACTTGTCCCAAAACTAACAACTAAAATTGCTTTTTTCACTTTTAATCCTCCACTATGAAATTTGTTATATTTTCTATTTCATTTACTACTGTCTTATAATCTATCTTTTCTCTCACTATAACTACTACTGGTATATTTAAATTCTTAGCAGCACTTACTTTTTCTAAAAATCCACCTTCTATACCACTTTCCTTAGTTATAACTAGGTCTACATCGTAATGTTTATACATTTGTTCGTTTATAGCTTCACTAAAAGGTCCCTTCATAGCTATTATGTTGTCCGCATTTAGCCCTACCTCTTCACACATCTTAATAACATCACTTGTTGGTAAAACTCTTGCTATTATGTTTTTATCTTTAAGGTTTTTGTGAATTCACCTATAGTCTTACTTCCCGTTCCTAAAAATATATTTCTGCCTAATTCATTTGCTTTTTGATAAGCCTCTTCAACATTTTTTACTTTTATAACTTTTTCATAATCAAACTCATCTAGAAGAGACTTTCTTTCATATCTTAAATATTTTATTCCTAAGAAATCCGAAACTTCTATAGCATTTTTTGATACTTCTATTGCATATGGATGCGTTGAATCTATTACTAAACTTATATTGTTATCTTTCATAAACTTAGTCATATAGTCTCTATTCATTCTTTTAATTACTATATTTTCAGCACATTTACTAGCTAAGTCAGCTCCATAATTAGTAGTTACAGAAACTATATAATCTTTTTCTAGACTATTTAGTAGATTACAAATTTTTATGCTATCAGATGTTCCTCCTAAAACTAAAATCATATATTGTAACCTCTAGGTGTTATCATTAAGTCTCCATGTATAAACGTAGATTTGTTTCCTATAATAACCATAGTAGTCATATCAACTCTTTCAAAGTCCATAGTTTCGAATGTACATACAAATTTTTCTTCTTTTTCTCTTCCTACATCTTTTACAATTCCAACTGGAGTTTTTCCATCTTTAAATTCACTCATTATTTTAAATGCTTTATTTAGATGTTCACTTCTTCCTTTACTTCTTGGGTTGTATAAACAAATTACAAAATCAGCTTCTGCAGCTAATCTTAATCGCTTTTCTATAACTTCCCAAGGAGTTAATAAGTCACTTAAACTTATATGGCAAAAATCATGCATTATCGGTGCTCCTAATATTGCTGCTGCACCTATACTAGCAGTCACTCCTGGAACAACCTTTACTTTTATATCTTCTTGTGTTGTTAATTCCAATATTAACCCTGCCATACCATATATTCCTGCATCTCCACTACTTATCACAGCAACATTTTTTCCTTGTTTAGCAATTTCTACTGCTTGTTTACATCTATCTATTTCCTGTCTCATTCCATTTTGGACTACTTCTTTATCTTTAATAAATTCAGTAACTAAATTTATATACGTCTTGTATCCAACTATAACATCACTGTTTTTCATAGCTTCTATAGCTTCAACAGTCATCATATCTTTACTTCCAGGTCCTATACCTATTACATAAATCATACGCTCAATCTCCCTATCGAAAAAGTTATTCCCTTATATTTATGTTTTTCAACTATAAGGTTTTTATTGCTTAATATATAGGCTACTGGTTCCGCTACACAGTAAACACCTATGCTCTTTTTTACAAAATCTGATTTTTGAAATTTATGTTCAATCTTTTTAATTTCTTCTAGAGTAATAATTTCAAAAGGTATATTTAATTGTTTAGCTAATTCAATAATTCCTTTTTCATCCTTTTTAACTTCTACGCTTCCGATTTTTGCTAAAGATTTTTTATCTAAATTAAATTTATTTAATAAATCTTCTAATGCAATATTTATATCATCATAAGGTGTATCTCTTCTACATCCCATTCCTATTACAATATCTCTAGGAACAACCTTTATAATTCGTTCATCTTCAATTTCCGTTGCACTTTTATTAGTTATATAAATAATTTTATCTAATTTATCAAGCCTATGGAATCCATTAATATTTTTAATGGTTATTAATCCTCTAGTATCAACGTTATAATCTCCATCTATAAACACGCCAACACTCCCATCATTTACCAATAATGAATTAACTTCTTTTACATTTTCTCTAAAATTATCTATATGTGCATTTAATTTTTTAGCTATCATATCTAATGAAGTTTTTCCATTTATATCGGTTGCTGTAGTTATAACTGGATTTGCTCCTATAAGACTACTTATATAATTTGTCATTTCATTTGCTCCACCCATATGACCACTAAGTAAACTTATTACATTTTTACCTTTCTCATCTATTACTAGTATCGCTGGGTCATCAAATTTACTTTTTATTTCATTTGCTATAGACCTTACTACTATACCTGTAGCCATTATAAATATTAAAACTTCATAATTTCTAAAAAGTTTTGGCATAAAATGAGATAGCTTACCTTCTATAACATTTAATGATTGTATATTTTTATCTAAATTATATAAAAGCTTTTCTGTTACATATATATCTCCATCTTTCATAATATTTCTTATATTAATAGCTAAATTCATAGCATTTTTTGTAACACATATAAAAGCAATTTTACTTTCTATATTCATGTTTGAAATCCTTGTCATATAACTTAGAGTTTTTATATTCTTCACCCAAGAATCTACCTACTAATATTAATGCTGTTTTACTTATTTCATTTTCTTTAACTTTTTGTGCTATAGTTTCTAAAGTTCCTTTTACAATTTTTTCTTCTGGCCAAGTAGCTTTGTAAACAACAGCTATAGGTGTATCCATTGGATAACCTCCTTCATGTAATCTATCTACTACTTTTTCTATATCATGAACTGATAAAAATATAGCCATCGATGTTTGGTGCTTAGCAAAAGACTCTATACTCTCTTTTTCTGGAACCGGAGTTCTTCCTTCCATTCTTGTAATAACTACACTTTGTGATATTTCTGGAACAGTATATTCTACTCCTAGTGCAGATGCCGCTCCTAAGAAAGAACTAACTCCAGGTGTACAATCATACTCTATTTCTAAGTTTGCTAATTCTTCAACTTGCTCTCTTATAGAACCATATATTGAAAAATCTCCAGTTTGAAGTCTTACTACCTTTTTGTTACTTTGTATTCCATCTTTCATAACATTTATTATTTGATTTAAATCCATTGATGCACTATTATGAATTTCACAACCTTCTTTACAATATTCTAGTAAAGCTGGATTTACTAATGATCCTGCATATATAACTACATCAGCTTCACTTAATAACTTGTATCCTTTTAATGTTATTAAATCTTTATCTCCTGGTCCTGCTCCTACAAAATGTACTTTATTCATAATCTTACTCTCCCTTTTTACAAGATATTATATATATTGGATTTAAAGGTTTGAAATACTCACCTTTTCCTAACGGTTCTAATTTTGCTACATTTAGCATAGTAGCTTCTATATCTTCAAAACCTAATTCTTTTAACATATTTAAAGTTTTATAAAAAGTATCAATTATTATGAAGTTAGCTACTAAAGTTCCTTTTTCATTTAGATTTTCTTTAGCCCAGTTTAAAATTTCATTTAAGTTAGGTCCGCTGCCTCCAATAAATATTGAATCTACTTTTTTACCTATATCTATAGGTGCATATCCTTTTATAACTTCTACATTAGTTAAATTAAATTTCTCTATATTTTGATTTATTAATTCAATCGCTTTATCTTTGCATTCTATGGATATTACATCAATATTTGGGTAGTTGTAAGCTACCTCTACACTTACACTCCCTGTTCCTGCGCCAATATCTAAAAATGTATGCTTATTTTTCAAATCAAGCTTATTTATAGATATTGCTCTTACTTCTTCCTTTGTTATTGGGACATTTCCTGTTATAAATTCACTATTTTTCATCGAGTATCACCACTACATTCATATCAAATTTTTCTATCTTTAAAATTTCCTCTGGAGGTGCTGTAGTAATTCTTTCATTTTCATATGATAAATTTTCACCTACAACCATAATTTTTTTTAAATTCCTTTGTAGTATTTCTTTAGCGATTTCATTTGGGCCTATTTTATTATCAGTTACCATACATACTTTTTCATGTTGTAATATATAGTCAAAGTTAGGAATTTTTCCATGACTACTAGTTATATATAAATCATTCATGTCAGTATGTATCCTTGAAAATATATATTGCATAGAACTTATACCCGACACAATATTTAAATTTTTATTATCTATATTTTTAGATAAGTACTTTCCTATACCATATATAGATGGATCTCCTGATGCTATAATAGATATGTTTTTATCCTTATTTACTTTTAGATAATCTACGATTTCTTTCAAGTTACTTCCTAGTTCAATCTTAGTTCCTTCAAAATCGTTTACACTATCTAAATTTCTTTTTCCACCTATCAATATCTCTGAGTTATATATTAACTTTTCTCCTAATTTAGTGCAGTATCCTATGTTACCAGGCCCTAGACCTATAATATTAATCATAAAATACCTCCTTTAAATCGCCAGCTTTTTTCGACTTTCCTAACAGTTTTTTCTCCATAGAAAAATCATTACCTCAATTTCAATTTCATCATCATTCATATATATATCAATTCTTTTTTTACATTTTTCAGAAAGTATATTATAAATTTCTTTATATTTTTTATACTTATCATCTTCTAATATCTCTATAAATTCTTCTGTTGTTAAACATTCATTTACTTTATTTATCAATTCAAAAGGCGCATTCATTAAAGCTAAATTTGCTATTAAAATTTCATTTCTAGCATCTGCAACTTTACTATGTGTATTAAATATTCCGCCAGCTATCTTTACATATTTGCCTAAATGTCCAGCCATTAGAATTTTTTTAAATCCAACACGTTGAGCTTCTTTCAACATATATCCAATAAAATTACTGGTCCTAACTATATACTTTGAATCAATCCCTAAGCTTTCTTTTATAAACATTTCTCCATGGTTACCTGGTACCAAAATAACTTTATCCATTCCCTGAGCTTTTTTCATCTCTAGTTCTATTGATAAAGATTTCTTCCATCCTTCATCACTCATTGGCTCAACTATACCCGTTGTTCCTATTATAGATATACCTCCTACAATTCCAAGTCTTGGATTAAAAGTTTTTTTTGCAATAGTTTCTCCCTCTGGGGCAAATATAGTTATTTTAACTCCCTTTGTATCTCCTATTACTTTTCTAACTTCACTTTGTATCATGGATATAGGAGTTTTATTTATTGCAGCTTTTCCAATTTCTATTCCTAAGCCTTTTTTAGTTACCCTTCCAATCCCAATTCCACCATCTATTATTATTTCATTGCAATCAATAAGTTCAGCTTTAGCATATATATGCATTTTATGAGTTGCATCTATATCGTCGCCTCCATCTTTTTGAATCGAACATTGTGCAAAAACATTGTTTATATCTACATTCTCTACTTTTAAATTTAATGGAATTCCCTTGGGGGTATCTATATTTACAGTTTCTAATGTTTCCTTAGTTAAAATCATATATGTTGCCGCTTTAGCTGCACCTGTTGCACATGATCCAGTAGTATATCCTCGTTTGTATTTTTTGCCATCTATATAAACATATTCTTCCATAATATCACCTTACATAGAGTATAGTATTGCATTTATTATTGCTGCTGCTAAGTTGCTTCCACCTTTTCTACCTTTTGATATTATGTAAGGAATATCTGTTTTTTCTAACTCATCTTTAGATTCAGCCGCTCCTACAAATCCTACAGGTACTCCCACTACAGCTTCAACATTCAATTCTTTTGAATTATGCATTTCTATAACTTTATATAAAGCAGTTGGTGCATTTCCAAGTACAAATATTTTTTTACCTTCTTCTTTTGCTGCAACTTCCACTGCTGCCATAGATCTTGTTATACCTTTTTGTTTTGCAAAATCCGCTACTTTTTCATCACTTACAAAACATTTGTACTTACAACCTAATGCATCTAATCTTTTTTTATTTATGCCACTTAAAGCCATGTTAGTATCAGTGTATATAGTTGCATTTTCTTTCAAAGCACTTATAATATTTTCTACTACACCTTCAGATATTTTTAATATATCTAAATACTCAAAGTCAGCAGTTGTATGTATAGCTCTTTTTATTATTTTTTCTTCTAACTCATTTTTGAATTTATATTCAGGTCTTATCTCATCAATTATGCCTTGAATTATTTCAAAACTCTTAGTTTCTATCATCATAGGATTTTTAATGTATTCCATAGTTATTCACTCCTAAGTCCCCCAGCTATTATATCTGCTGTGTATATTTTGTATTTTTTATCTATTTTCTTTTCTACTATTTTTTCTACTATTTTACTTTCATCCATATCACATTCAAGCAATATACCTATAACTGTTCCACTGTGCGCTATATTAACGCCACAAGCCCCATACTCTTTTGAAATATCCATTATTTCACTTAAGTATTTTTTCTTATGAATATTTTCATTTGCAACACTACTTATATTGCACGCTTGTCCTATTAAATTTAAATCATTATTCTTTATTCCTTGTTCCAATAGTTTAAATGCATATTCAATTATGTACTTATTTTGCCTTTTAAGTTTTGTGTAATTTTCCTTTTTTCTTATATGTTTAGTACTTAATTTATCATTAGGCTCTAATATCAATACTTTTCCAGTATTAAAGCATCCTAATTTTTTTACAACACTTGCATCTAAAGGATTAAATATAGTGTTTTCTTTTAGATATATAGAATCTGTAGGTTCAATTTTGGTTGCAAGCTTTGATATATCATACTCACTTAAATCTCTTCCTATAAGGTTTAGCGTTGCTCTTATAGTAGCTCCTATATCGGCAGTAGAACTTGCCATCCCTTTGCTTATAGGTATCTCACTTTTATATCTATAGATATATTTTTTAAGTCATTCTTAGGCAAATTAAAATATCTAAATACCTCTTCCATAGCTTTTCTTGCTTTTAATGGTCCTCTATTTACATCACTAATTTTTTCTTCTAATGTTACTTTAGAAAATCGATTAATTGCATAAGATGATAAGTATTCTTTTTCTTTTATCATACCTTGCACAAACTCTCCACAAGATGCTGGGCATATTCCATATGATTTCATCCTATTCTCCTAGAATTTTATTTAATTGGTTTAATATTTTTTATTTTCTGAATGACTTTTTATCGCTATCCTAATATAACTTTCATCTAAATTTCTAAAATTAGATGCATCTCTAATAAGTATGTTCCCTTCTAGAAATAATTTTTCTTTTAATTTACTTGCTTTTGTATTTAGCAATTTTATTAAGATAAAATTTGTATTTGTATCATAAACCTTAATTGCTTTTATATCTCGTAATTCCTTTAAAATATATGCTCTTTCTTTTATAAAAAATTCTTTGCTATTTTTGATATATTCTTCATCTTTAAATATATAATTTGAAATAATATCTGCAAAAGAATTTATAGTCCATGGTTCTTTAATTTCATACATCTTATCTAAAATGTTTTGATTACTACATACTCCATACCCTAGCCTTATCCCCGGAATTCCAAAAACTTAGTTATAGCCTTTATTATAAAAATATTTTCATTTTCTTTAATATGTTTTATGAGACTATAATTTTCTTCATTTTCTGCAAATTCCATAAAAGTTTCATCTATTATAAGCAATTTATTGTACTTTTTTAAAAGTTCTACTAGTGAACTTAAATCATATGTTTTTCCAATAGGATTTGATGGATTACATATAAATAAACTATCAAATTTATCTATGTTTTCCCTTATATAATTTAAATCAAGTTCAAAATTGTTATCTTTATTTAGATATAAATTTAAAACTTCTAGCCCACTTAAATTTGCGCTTCTTTCATATTCTGAGAAAGTTGGGTTCAAAATAGCTATCCTTTTACCTATACTTTTCATTAAAAGATATATTATTTCAGTAGCCCCATTTCCTGGTATTATATTACAGCTATCTACATTTAAATATCTAGCTATATTTTCTCTTAGTCTTTTATAGCTTATATCAGGATATTTATTGCATACTCTTAGCCCTTCTAATATATATTCATCTAAATTTGGTATTAAATATGGATTTATATTAGAACTAAAATCTATAATATCTTTTGGATTTTTTTTATAAGCTCTACACATATCTTCTACGTTTGCTCCATGTCCAAGGTCTTTCATGATTTCCACCCTCTATCTTAAAGTACTATATAAGTAATTATTGAAAATATAACTAAAGCTATAAATGACGTTAAATACATTATTTTATTTGTTCTTAATATATCTTCAGCTTCTAACTCTCTATCTTTATCCCCTATAGTAGGTTTATAAACCTTTTCTCCAAAGTACATGTTTGTTCCTCCTAGTTGTACTTCTAGAGCACCTGCCACTGCACCTTCTGCATATGCGCAATTTGGACTTTTGTGGTTTTTTCTATCTCTCATAGCTATCTTGATACTTTTTTTAGAATTAAATCCTAATATAAAACTTGCTATCATCATGAAAAATGGTGTTATCCTAGCAGGTATAAAGTTTGCTATATCATCAATTTTCGCAGATGCAAATCCTATGTCTCCATACTTTTCATTTTTATATCCCACCATTGAATCTAATGTATTTATAGCTTTATAAGCCATTGCAAGAACAGGTCCTCCGATAAATCCATACATCATAGGTGAAATTATTCCATCTACTGTGTTTTCGGCTACAGTTTCTACAGTAGCTCTTATTATTTCATTTTCATTTAAACTAGTTGTATCTCTGCCAACTATATACGATAGTTGTTTTCTAGATTTTTCAATATCTCCAGTTTTTAAAACTTCATATATTTTTTTTGCTTCATCAGCTAAACATTTTGTTGATAATGTTGTATATAATATTATCGATGCTATAATCACATAAAAAATATTATTTATACAAAGTAAATTCAGAATTAAATTTGTTACTAATGCTGTAAATCCTACTGTTATAGTCCAAAGTAGGAACCCCCCTATTTTTAATTGTTTTTTTGATTTGAAAATTATTCTTATTTTTCCTTCTGTAAATCTTATAAGATTTCCAATAAATCTAACCGGATGTGGAAAAGAATATGGATCTCCTATAACCAAATCCAGTAGATACGCTATAACCATTACTAAAATTATTAATTTACTCATTTCTATCACCTATAAATTTTATTATTGAATCTAAATTATTATAAAAATGAGTATGTAAATATGTAGCTAAGGTATTCCCTTTTGAATATCCTCCATCCCATTCATCTACAATTTTATCGCCTCTTTTTTTAATCATTTTATAAGCACAGTTTTCATCACTTTTAAATTCTGAGTGATGGAATTCATGTCCTTTTATAATCTCTCCTTCATTCGAAAGAATTGTATCTTCCTTAGCTATCCCATCACAGTATCCGAATCTTTTAAGTGAACTTGTCATTTCACTAGTTCCTTTAAATATTCCTACCATATTATAAATATTTTCATCTGAATCTTTCAGCTTTTCCCCTAAATACATAAGCCCACCACATTCAGCATATATAGGTATATTTTTTTCATGTGCATTTTTTATAGATAATCTCATACTTTCATTTAAATGCAACTCTTTTGCAAATATTTCAGGAAATCCGCCTCCAATGTATATACAGTCTGCTTCAGGAACCTTCTTATCATTAAGAGGACTAAATTTAACAATTTCAACCCCCATATGTTCTAATAGTTCTATATTTTCTTTATAGTAAAAATTAAATGCTTTATCATAAGCTATAGCTACTTTTTTGTTTTCAAACCTTGGTAAATCTTTTAAATCAAAATTACTTTTTACTGATTCACTTTCTGAAATTTCAATTAGTCTATCTATATCTATGTATTTTTCTATCTCATCTCCTAAATCACTAAATTTTTCTTTTAACGATTCCATTTCAACACTTGGAATTAAACCTAAGTGCCTAGACTCTAAAGAAAATTTTTCATTAGGTGGGAAATAACCTAATACTTCAGTATTACAATATTTTTCTATAGCTCCTTTTATAAGTTCATAGTGACCTTTCGTTTTTACATTGTTTACTACTACACCTTTTATATTTACATTTTTATCTAATTCTTTATATCCAAGAACCATAGCTGCTGCTGAAGAAGATATAGCCTTTCCATTTATAACCAATATAACTGGGGCCTTTAGTAATTTAGAAGTATATGAACTTGTACATGCATCTAATTCTATACCAAATCCATCATACAATCCCATAACCCCCTCTATTACCGATATATCAGCTTCCTTTGATGCTTCATTTACTATATATTTAATTTTTTCATCTTCCAACATATATGAATCTAAATTTCTTGAGTCTCTCCCAGTTATGAATGTGTGATACGATGGATCTATATAATCTGGTCCTACTTTATACGGTTGAACTTTTAAGCCTCTTTTAGTTAGCGCTTGCATTATTCCCAGTGAAATAGTAGTTTTTCCAACTCCGCTATTTGTTCCTGCTATCAATATTTTTTTCATATTATCACCTAACCATTTATAATCTCATATATTTTTTCCATATCTAAACATTCTCTTAGTATTTTTGCTAACTTGTCATACTCTTTATTTTTAAATTCTTCAAACGAAGTTATAGAACTTTGATTTTCTTCTAATCCTTTGCTCTTCCTTATTGAATTTAATATTTCTCTTGTAAAACTATCATCATCAAAAATACCGTGAATGTAAGTTCCAACTACATTTCCTTCTTCATTTATACATCCCTCTTGATATGAAACATTATCTTCTAACTTTTTAGTTATTGTCAGTAGTGATTTTCCTTTTATATCTGTTTCACCCATATGTATTTCATATCCCTTTACACTAATATCACTTAATGAATTTAAGTATCCATTTAAATCTTTATTTATAATAGCTTCAACTTGAGTTGTAACTTTTTCTTTTTCAAATTTAGTTTCTATATCTAAAAGTCCCATTCCATCAATCTCTTTTATAGATCCCTCTATACCTTCCGGGTCATATAATTTATTACCTAAAAGTTGATACCCTCCACAAATTCCAAATATTAATTTACCTTGTTTTTGTAAATCTTTTATTTGCTTTTCTAATCCGCTCTCTCTTATATAAATTAAATCCTCTATTGTATTTTTACTTCCCGGTATTATGACCATATCTGGGTCTGATAAAGACTCCCCTTTTTCTATGTATCTAATACTTACATCTTCTTGTATCTCTAGCAT
Organism: Paraclostridium sp. AKS73; assembly: GCF_025671395.1. Classification (NCBI taxonomy): domain Bacteria; kingdom Bacillati; phylum Bacillota; class Clostridia; order Peptostreptococcales; family Peptostreptococcaceae; genus Paraclostridium; species Paraclostridium sp. AKS73. The sequence goes on from NZ_JAIXHU010000039.1 coordinate 20,686, forward strand.
ATGCATATCTGTAAAATTTGACATGTACGGTGTTCTTATTATCTCTATATTCACATCATTCTTTTTAAATTGTTTTTTAAATCTATCTGTTACACTGTCTTCATCTTCTATGTTTAAATCACTATATGGAACTACTCCTAGGACAGGAACTTTTATAATATCTTCTAGCATATCGATTCCCGATTGTAAAAGTTCTACAGTCCCTCTAAATTTATTAATGATAACACCTTTAACTCTTTCTCGTTCTTTTTCTTCTAATAAAATCATTGTTCCAGCTATAGATGCAAACACTCCCCCTCTATCTATATCAGCAACTAATACTACAGGTGCATCTGCAATTTCTGCCATTCCCATATTAGCAATATCTCTATCTTTTAAATTAATTTCTGCACAACTTCCTGCTCCTTCTAGAACAATTACATCGTACTCATCGCTCAAGTCTTTATAAGTTTGTTTTAGCATTAAGGCAAGGTCTTCTTTATAATCGTGATATATGCTAGAACTTACGTTATCAAGAACCTTTCCATTTACTATTACCTGACATCTATTTTTCCCTGATGGTTTTAATAAAATTGGATTCATTCTAACATCAGGTTCAATTCCAGCTGCCTCAGCCTGAGTAACTTGTGCTCTCCCCATTTCTAATCCATCTTTTGTTATGTATGAATTTAATGCCATGTTTTGAGATTTAAAAGGTGCTACACTATATCCATCTTGTTTTAGTATTCTACATAATCCAGCTGCTAAAGTACTTTTACCTACATTAGAAGCTGTTCCTAAAAACATTAATGATTTACTCATAATAAAAGTTTCCTTTCCAATTTGTATTGTTTTTTTATTGCAAAAAAAGACCTATCCAGAATGGATAGATCTTAAAAAGTATATACTTAACCAATTTTAAAATCCTTCACCCCGAAGACTTTATTTCCATAAACTAGGCAGGTCTCCTGACTCAGCTTCATCCTAGTCCTATTCCTTCCCGTAAAATCACAGTGGTGTCTAATAGTTTCGTCAGCATTACAGTAGCGGGGGCTGCAAAGGATTCTAACCTTTTTCCCTATTAATCTTTAATGAAGAACCTAATTTATGTCTATTTTTATGATGTTTTTTATATATGTTTGTGTATGTATTTATGTTAAATATAAAGTATTATTTAGTGTATGAATTACAGAAAATCCATCTACTATGTCTATAATACTAACTGATGCATTATCTATTTTAAAATTCCAGTGATACTCATGTGTATTTCCAATTAAATAAGAAATGATATTTCTTATTGTTCCTGCATGAGCGCATATCAAAATGGTTTTATCTTTATTACAATCCAATATATAATTTATTTCTTTGCAAACTCTGTTATAAGAATCTACTAAACTTTCCCCATTTGGATATTTATATTCAAATCCATTTTTAATTATTTTTTCAAATTCTTCTCGGAAATTATTTTTTATATATTCAAAATTCATTCCTTCAAAGTCTCCAAAACTAATTTCTCTAAGATTCTCACTCTCAACAATGTCTAAGTTTTTAGATTTAGCTATATCCTTTATCGTATTCTTAGTTCTAGTAGATGTAGTTGTATATATACAATCAATATTTTCTTTTTCTAAGAATTTATTTAGCTTAAGTATTTGTTGTTTACCTAAATTACTTAATTCACTATCTATATGTCCAGATAAGTTTCCATCTATATTATCCTTTGTTGTAGCATGTCTTACTAATATAAGCTTTGACATAATCTCACCTCTTATTTTAATCCAAATGTCAAATATATAAAAATTAAATATACAACCTCGACAAGTTCGGATGTACATCCAAGTATATCTCCTGTTATTCCATCTATTTTTGAATATATATACTTAACAAAACATCTAGTAAATATAATCATAACTGGTATAAATGCTATTACTTTAATTATACTTATTGCATCTAAATTAAATAATACTGAACCTATAAATGCTACTAATATTGCTGTATATGCTATACCAATTAAAATCATATTTAAAGTTGGCTTTCCTATAAAAACATTCCCCATACCATTTTTTCTTGGTGTTACACTTTTATAAGAAGCTATTACAATAGCCATTCTTGCAAATACAGGCATAAATATTAAGTTATATAAATTTCCTGATTCTACAATAGAATACACCAACCCAAGTTTCATAAGAATCAAAAACAATACTGATAACATTGCATTAGTTCCCAATCTTGAATCTTTCATTATTTCTAATATTTTTTCTTTATCTCTGTAGCTATATATACCATCAAATGTATCCCCTACTCCATCTAAATGCAATCCTCCTGTTAATACAACAGTTGCTATTAATATATTTACAGCCGTTATATAACTATCAAATACTAAACTTGATACTAGTCCAACTATAAAGTATAAAATTCCAAGCACAAATCCTACTAAAGGAAAGTAGTACATAGTTTTATGAAATTCATCATCAAATCCTATATCGACTCTAATTGGAATTCTAGTTAAAAACTGTAATATTCCTATAAATCTTTTCATATTACTACTCCTTAATTTTCATAGGTATACCACTTACAACAAAGTAAACTTCATCAGCACATTTAGCTATATACTGATTTATCCTACCTACTATATCAGAATATACTCTACAAAGTTTATTATCAGGCACTAAACTCATACCTAACTCATTAGTTACTATTACAAAGTATAAATCTGTCTTTTTAATTTCATTTATTAGCATTTCAATTTGCTGTTTTATATACTTTTCCATCTCATTAGTTTCTTCTGGAGTGCATTTATCAAAATCTATTCCATAGTAAAATATTAAATTATTAACTAATAGTGTTACACAATCCAAAATAACAGTTTGATGTTTATTACCTAAATTATCTATTATCGAATATATATCTTTAAAAATTTCATAAGTTTCCCAATTACTCGGTCTACTCTCTTTATGTTTTTTAACTCTATCTTTCATCTCCTCATCAAAAGGAGTAGAAGTTGCTATATATGCTGTTGAATTTTCTCTACCTATACATAAACTTTCTGCAAAACTACTTTTCCAGATCTAGATCCACCAGTAACTAAAATTAACTTACTCATAAATTTCACCTTCTTATTTTCCTATGTCTACTTCATCAGTTGTTGCCATATTTTTATATGCATAATTTGCAGCTTCTATAATATTGAAGGCTAATGCTGAACCACTTCCTTCACCTAATCTCATATCCATATTAAGCATAGGATTTAACTTTAATATTTCTAAAGCCTTAGCTGCCCCTGCTTCTGCTGATGTATGTGATGCTATCATGTACTCTTTAACCATAGGATTTATAGTGTATGCTATTAAAGCTGCTGCATATGATATAAATCCATCAATAACTATTGGAGTTCTATTAGCCGCACAAGCTAAAATCACGCCTGCCATTCCCCCTATTTCAAAACCTCCAACTTTAGATAATATATCAACTCCATCTAATTTATCTGGTTTATTTAATTCAATTGCTTTTCTTATCGTGTTAGCTTTATGAGCTACTCTATCTTTTTTAAGTCCTGCTCCTATTCCCGTAACATCTATAGGATCACAATCAGCTATAACAGAAACTATAGCGCTACTTGGAGTAGTATTACAAATTCCCATTTCTCCTATTCCTATAAGGTTATATCCTTTTTCTATACTCTCATTTGCTACTTTTATACCTATTTCTAAACATCTAATAGCTTCTTCCCTAGTCATAGCCGGACCTTTTGCCATATTAGAAGTTCCTTTTCTAATCTTATAATCTATAACTCCATCTAATTTTTCATCTGTATTTATTCCTAAGTCAATTGCAACAACATCAGAATTTACAAATTTAGATATAGCTCCTACTCCACATACCCCTTTAGTAAAGTTCGGAAATTGAAGTCTCGTTATTTTCTGAGGGTCTGGTGCTACACCTTCTTCATATACTCCATGATCTCCTGCAAAAGCAATCACTATTTTTTTATCTGTATCAAAATATTTTTTTTCAGTTATTCCTGCTATTTGTATACATATATCTTCTAATTTTCCTAAGCTCCCCACAGGTTTAATTAATTTATCTAATCTATCTTTCGCTGCATTCATATGTAATTCACTTAATGGCTTTATGTTGTTTATCGTCTGTTCTAAAGTTTTCATGACTACCTCCTTAAATTACAATAAAAAAAGACTTAACTCAAGAGTTAAGTCTTTAAATATGTCATAAAAATATTTTAAGATTTAAATTCTTCACCCCGAGAACCTAGTTATATAATATACTAGGCAGGTCTCCTGACTTAGCTTCTTCCTTGCTCTAACCTTCCCGTAATTTTAACAGTGGTAAATAGAGTTCGTCTGCATCACAGTAGCGGGGACTGTAGAGGGATTACACCTCTTTCCCTATTAATCTTAAATGTAAGAACCTATATATATTTAAGTTATTTAATTTTGTTTTATTGATATTATGTATAAAAAATTCGCTTCACTCATGTCGCCAACGACTCCGTCCGTTGCTCAAAATGTCATTTTTTACTTTCACCAAAATATTTGTATCACTACGTTGTATAAGTTATCTACAAACATTTGTTAAGTAAAATTTCCTTAAGCGTAAAAAATCTCCCCACATACAACTAATTCTACATTAGTGTACATAAATCCTTTAATTTTTTCCATTGTAATTATTTACTTATCTATTGAGTATATATAATAATACCATAAAAATGATTAATTAGGTAGAGCACTTTGGAATATATTATAATATACACCTTTTTATTAAATTAACTTATCTATGTGATCCTGACTCAACAACCTGTCCTTTATTTAAGACATAGATTTTATCATTATTCATTATTGCAGATAATCTATGTGCTATAACTATAACATTTTTATTTTTTAATAATTCACTTATATTTTCTAATATAAACTTTTGAGATATATTATCTAGTGCTGATGTTGCTTCAACCTATACACGGACCAATTAAAATTCCTGTATATTATTGAAATGCAATAAGTTCCCCTATACTCATATTTCCTTTTAACCTTGCCTTATTTCTATTAATTTACCATCACTTATAGTAATCATTATATCTGCCATTTTTGCTATTTTTTCATCATGAGTTATCATAACTAAAGTCTGATTAAATTGTTTAACACATCTCTTTAATATATCCATAACTTCGTCACTAGTTTTACTATCTAAATTTCCAGTGGGTTCATCTGCAAATATTATAGATGGTTGATTTGATAAAGCCCTTGCTATTGCAACCCTTTGTTGTTGTCCCCCCGATAGCTCATTTGGAAATTTCTTTATTTGATCTTTTAATCCTAATCTTTCGATAATACTATCAATATACTTTTTATCTACTGGTTTTGAGTCAAGAGATATTGGTAAAATTATATTTTCATATACATTAATAACTGGTATTAGGTTAAAACTTTGGAAAACAAATCCGTATTCTTGTACCCTAATTGTAGATAATTTATCATCATTTAATGTATATATATCCTGATCTCCTAAATATACATTTCCTGATGTAGGTTTGTCCAATCCTGCCATACAATGAAGCAAGGTACTTTTACCACTTCCACTTTCTCCAACAATAGCAGTAAACTTACCACTTTCTATTTCTAAAGTAATACCATCAACAGCGTTTACCACGCTATCTCCTTTTCCATATATCTTTTTTAAATCTTTTGTTTTTATACTTTTTTTCATATATTATCAATTCCTTATTTTATTATAGTTTGTCTATATACAGACTTATTAAAAATATAAATTATTTTAGTATTTATTTATACCCTCACTTATATCTATATTGTCTATTAACTTTGACTTGAAATACCCTATTAAAAAAGCAAATAAAATTGTTATTGACATAAATATAAGAACCTCTTTTGGAGGTATGTATATATCACTCATGTTCAAATTATGTCCTAATTTTGCATGTATTTGTTTACTTTTGGTGAAAAATATAAGCTCATCTATTGAAACTGCAACCCCCGCTAATACACCACCTATAAGGCTATAAACTAAAGCTTCATATATAACTAACTTTTTTAAATATTTCTTTTTAAGCCCTATAGCCCTTAATATAGAAAACTCTCTTATATTGTTATTAATATTTATACTAACTGTTGTATATATATTAAATAATGCAGCTATCAATAGTATAGACCCTATCATCAACCTAGACTTTAAGTAACTATTTGAGTCAGTTGAACTTTTATATTTGTTATTTGGAGTAATAATATTCAAGGAATTATACTTTTTATTTATATTATCTACTAATTTATCTGCTTGTTTATTACCCTCCCCATCTATATTAAAGTTTACTTCCTGTATATAAGTGTCATTTGTTATATTCTTGAATGATTCTAAATTCATGTATATACCCATATTTACAGCGTAATTTTGCATTCCGTTATTATATTGGAATGATTGATCTAGTATAGCATTAACTCTACATTTATATGTTTTGTAACCAAATTCTTTATTATCTTTTTTGTTTAGTACTTTAAACTCAAATATATCTCCTATTTTTAAATTTTTAATAGCATCTTCCATCTTACCGTTATAGATGTTGCTAAATTTATTGCATATTGCAACATCTATAAATTTATTATTTTGTTCATTAATTTTTTGTATATTTCCTTCTTTTACATATTTATTTAATTTATTATAATCATCAACTCCACTTATCAAAGCCATTACTTCTAAATTCTCTTTTTTATTATCTTTTATCCCCTCCATTTTAATATAAGATTTATTTAAATTATCTTTTGATATTGTTACATATCCACATGTATGACTTAATAAATTAAAATCTTTTACTCCTTTAATCTTCTTTATATTTGATGCCTCTTCCATACTTATCTTATCTATGCTCTCATCAACATTTTCATAAGGCTTTATCATGTAACTATATTCATCTTTAAGTCCTACTGAATATTTCTGTGTTTTATTAAAATAGTTTTTCATATTCGTAGATGTACATGATATAAACACAAATCCACTAAATGCAATTATGGCAATTGAAATTATTGACTTAGATTTGCTTCTTAATAAATTGTTTTTTAAAAGTGTTTTTAGAATTTTCTTATTCTTTTTTGCTTTATACTTAACCTTGTCACTTTTATTTATAAGATCCATTGGGTATTTTTTAATGATTTTAATATAGGTAAACATATTGCTATTAATAATGCACCTAAAGTTATTAAAAAAGCTTTACCTACTATAAGATGTGAAATATTTAACTTAACTTTGCTAAAATCACTTATATTAAATAAGTTGGATCCTACAAATATACTCATAGCATATCTTGCAAAAATAATAGAAGAGATAAACCCTATAAATCCACCTATAATAAATAATATACTCATTTGAAATAAATAAAATCTAATAACCTTTTTATTAGACATTCCCACTGTTCTTAAGTCTCCAATTTGATTCATCATTTTACTAAGAATTATATTAAAATAATTAAAAATTGTAAGAGATGCAGTTATTGCTACAAGGATTTTTACCTCTTTTTGATTCTCCTGTTGGAAAGCTCCATATAATCTAAGTGCCGCATCCAAGTATTGATTACTAGATACGTCTGATTGTCCATCTTTTCTAATATCTGTTGTATAGTCAGATGATGGATCGTATTTTTTTCTTATTTCATTAAATTTCTGATCTATATTATGTTCATTAATCCCTTTAACATTATAAATCGTACTATAAGTTATAAATTTATCTGGTATTATATTTTTACTATCTCCAACAAAGCTATCTAGTTCTATATCTTCAAGGTTATAATAGTCTTCAACTTTACTTATAACCCCAACAACCTTATAATTATCTTTTTTACTATAAATTTCATTAGTTTCATCTAATTTATAATTAATTTTATTTACTCCTGAAATACTTTTATTTAAAATATTTTCCTTATCATATTTACCTAATAACTTTGAATCTATAATAATTTCATGTTCATTTTTAGGATATCTTCCTGAAATAAGGTCATAGTTTAAATCCTTTAAATAATTTTTATCAAATGAATATAGTTTACTTTTTAATCCATCTTGTAAAATAAATTCACCTAAATTTTTAACTGTAGATAAATTATAAACTTCATCTACCTTTTTTAATTTTTCTATATTTTCTTTATTATTACTTATAAATGTTCCATCATAATATCCTGCAATTTCTTTAGCCTGGTTTATTTGATTTATAGACATACTATCTCCTATTATGTCTACTCCCAGTATTAATGTGATTGCAACTACTATAGAAGCTATTATAGTAATTGACTCTTTTCTATTTTTTCGTAAATACATTAAGGCTAGCTTTAGCTCAAATAACATTTTTTCTCTCCCTATAAAAAATATTAAATTAAATTGTAATAATTAACTTTCAAAAACTTCCTTTATAGACGAAATAGTATGCTTTTTTAAAGCTACAAATTTAATTGGCTTTAATAAATATCTATATACTCTAAATTCATATCCGTCTTGTAGATAATCTATTACCCCTGTTATAAATATGATTTCACAACTTTTGTCTTTTTCTCTAATTTTTTTGCGACTTCCATACTTATTAACTTTTTCATATGCATCTTCAGGGTAATTATTTATTAAATCCTCCCCACAATCAAATACTATTATTTTAAATTGATTAGTTAATTTACTCAATATAATTTCTAAATTATAATACTTCTTTTTCCCCTTATTTCGCTATATAAATATATTAACACAATATACTCTAATGGTAAATTACACCAATTATTTAATCTTTTATTTATCCATATCGTACAAGCACAGTTCTTTTTTATTTTGATGCACGAAAAAGGTGGTTAGTATTAAGTTACAATGCAGAAATCATTTTAAAGCATCTTCTCTTATATTTATCTCCTACCGTACAAGCGTAATCTTTATTTATTTTCGTACAACAAAAAGTGGTTAGTATTAAGTTACAATGCAGGAGTCATTTTAAAGCATCTTTTCAGCTTTATGACTTCAAATGTAACTTAATACTAACCACTACAAATCTACGTAAAATAAAAAAGATTACGTGGCTACGTCCTACTCTCCCAGGCAGCTTCCCACCAAGTACCATCGGCGCTAAAGAGCTTAACTTCTGTGTTCGGAATGGGAACAGGTGTATCCTCTTTGCTATAATAACC
>NZ_JAIXHU010000003.1:0-182445 GCF_025671395.1 Paraclostridium sp. AKS73
ATTATACTTTAATTATATGCAGAAGATAGTTAGAATTCTACCTTTTTTGAAAATTTTTTCTATTCTTTTTTAATTTCAAATAAAAAAGGAGTATGCAACATCATACTCCTTTAATTTCTTTTTTCTATTTAATAAGTAATCTAATTATTTGAAATCTATTTTATCAATATTTTCCTTCATTATACATATAGATTTATCAAACTTTGATTTTTCTTCTTTGTCTAATGCTAATTCTATAACTCTTTCAACTCCATTTTTATTTACTACACTAGGTACAGCTATGTATACATCATTATGACCATACTCTCCTCTTAAATACGATGATACCGTCAAAATACTATTTTCATTTTCTAAGATAGCTTTTGTTATAGCTGTTAAAGCCATTCCAATTCCATAGTACGTTGATTTCTTTCTTTTTATTATCTCATAAGCAACATTTCTAACTTCATCTTCAATTTTATCAAGGTCATCAAAACTTAGATTGCTATGTTTAGATGCTATTTGATATATAGGCTGAACTCCTTGTAATGCATAACTCCACGCAACAAATTGAGAGTCTCCATGCTCTCCCATTACATAAGCATGTATATTTTTAGAGTTAACATCTAACTTCTCACTTAACATATATCTAAGTCTAGATGAATCTAGAGTAGTTCCTGACCCAATAACTTTCCCTTTTTCATAACCTGATAATTTACATGCAACATATGTCATTATATCAACCGGATTTGTTGCAATCAATAATATGCCATTAAATCCAGATTCTTTTATATTACCTATTATATTTTTCATTATCTTAGTGTTTTTGTTTAATAAATCTAATCTAGTTTCTCCTTCATTTTGAATGGCACCCGCTGTAATGCATATTATATATGCATCAGAACAATCTTTATAATCACCTGCATATATTTTCATTATTCTATCTCCAAAGTTAAGTCCATGGTTTAAATCCATAGCTTCACCTTGAGCTCTATCCTTATCTATATCAATTAAAACTAATTCTTCACAAGTCCCTTGATTTACCATTGAATAAGCGTAACTCATGCCCACCATTCCAGTTCCAATAATCACAACTTTATTTTTCATTTTTTCCTCCTATGCTAATCATATTATTCATATACATTAATATGATTTCATTAAACCAAAAATATAAACCATAAATTTTATTTAAATTTAATTTCCATAATTTAAAATTGCATTTTTTAATTTTTTAAATATTAGCTGAACTAATTACATATTCTTTAAACTTTGTAGCTACTTTACTAATTTTAGATTTTTTGAAATCCCCATATATATAGTTCTCTCTTTTATTTCTTCCTTTATCTTTATAATTGATAAGGTATTACCATTAATCATAGGTGTATTTGGTACTATAGAAATCCCAGCTCCCATAGATACTAAGCCCTCTACTGCGCTTCCAATATTTGCCCCATCTGGCTGAATTGAAATTTTAGGTGCATATCCCAATATTTCAGTATATGACATAAGTTTTTCTTTACTATTCTCACAAAATGCTATAAAAGATTCATTTTTTAATTCTTTTAAAGATATTTCGTTTCTACTTGCAAATTTATGTTTTTTGGGTACTATTAAAACATAATCTTGTTTTTTGACAGGTATAGATTCAATCTCAGATTTGTTTTCATCTATATCTTTACTATCATAAAATCCTATATCAATATTTCCTATACTTAAATCATTTATAACTTCTTGGGCTGACTGCTGGTTAAATTGAAACTTTACATTTGGATATTCATTTAAAAAATCACTTATTATAAGATGCATAAAATATCCACCTATCCTTGGTGTAGATGATATAAATATAGTTTCATTTTTTTCAGTAAGCATGTTCCCTATAGTTTTAATTCCATTTTCTATCTCAATCAAAGCTTTATTAGAATATGTTAAATACCTCTCCATATTCTGTAAGCTTTATATTTCTACCCTTTTTCTCAAAAGTGAAACTTTCAACTCTTCTTCTAATTTGGAAATAGCCTTGCTTAGTGCCGGTTGAGTTACTGAAAGTTCTTTCGAAGCCTTTGTGAAATTTTCTGTTTCAGCTATAACCTTAAAATACTCTAATTGTTGTAAATTCATAATACGCTCCTTTTTATAACCAAAAGTTATAGTTATATGAAAAATTTTAATTAGACATAATTATTTTTATGATGGTATAATCAGTATAAATCAAATTCAAACATACTTGATAGTCATATAGAATTATAAATTTTATTTATTGATTAGTCAAAACTTTTATTTTTAGGAGGTATTAATTATGATGAAAGTAGATAAGGATTTATGTATAGGGTGTAGCCTTTGCGTAAAAGATTGTATTGTTAATGATATAGAGCTTGTTGATGGCAAAGCTCAAATTAAAAATGTTAGTTGCTTTAAATGTGGACATTGCATAGCAATCTGTCCTAAAAATGCAGTATCAACAGATGATTATAATATGGACGAAGTTTTAGATTATGATAAAGATAGTTTTACTATAAATGAAGATAATTTACTTAATTTCATAAAATTCAGAAGAAGTGTTAGACATTTCAAGAAACAAGACGTTGAAATTGAAAAATAAATAAAATTATAGAAGCAGGACGATTCACTCAAACTTCTACTAACTCTCAAAATGTTTCTTATGTAGTTGTAAAAGATAATATAGAGAAATTAAAAGAAATGGCCTTTGATAGCTTATACAATTTAGGAACAAATTTATTAGAAAATTTAAATGATGAAACAAAACCTTTTGAAAGATATGCAAAGATGTGGATTAATATGTACAATGCTTATAAAGCTAATCCTACTGGAAGAGATGGTTTATTCTTTAATGCTCCAGCAGTAATTCTAGTAGTTTCTGATTCACCTGTTAATGCATCTCTAGCATCTTCCAATATGGAACTTATGACTAATGCCTTAGGCCTTGGAACATTCTTTAGTGGATTTTTTATAAAAGCAGCTCAAGAAAACAAAGAAATCATGAGATTCTTAGGTCTTTCTGAAAATCAGCATATAGTTAATTGTATGATAATTGGATACCCTAGTGTAAAGTACCAAAGAACTGTACCTAGAAAAGACGCTATTATATCTTGGAAATAGATAACAAAAAGGAGTATTAAAATAACAAGTCTCATAGGATTAGACTATAATTTTTATTTAGATTACAAAATTATAAAACTTATAATCTAATCCTTAGCTACTTATTTTTTAATACTCCATTTAATAAATAAATTTAAGTATAATTTTTATAATTCTATGTATTCCATGTCTTCCTCATTTTCTGCCTCTAACCATTCTCTTGCTAAATCATCTTCGTCTTCTATAATTCTACTTACCGGCAACTTCATATATTTTCCTTTTGCAGTTACAGCTACTTCACCATTCGGTAATATAATTTCTCCAGTTCCTTCAAATAACTTTCTAGTATCTCTAGTTATTCTTCCAACTACTTTTATAGTGCAATCTGTTGGGACAGGCTTTTTATACTTTAAATCTAGAGAAACAGTAACTCCCCAAACTTCTCCATCTAACATAGTTATAGCTCTACCTATAGTTTCATCTAATATTGCAGCAGACATACCACCATGCATTCTTCCGGGATAACTTTGGTGCCACTCTTTAGTATCACATATTGCTAATAATTCATTATTATCTAGTTCATAAAAATTAGCTTTAAGACTTAAATCATTATCAACTCCACAAACTACGCAATTACTACTTATATTTTGTTTTTTTATAATTTTATGCTTCATAGTCTTACCTCCAATTTTATAAGTTACTAATTCATTTAGTATTATAGCATAACAAAACTTCAATGTAAGAAGGAATAAAAAATACTAAGATGATAAAATCATCTTAGTATTTTTTTTATTTTTTTACTAACTGTAATTTAACAGGTACGAAATCTTTTACCTTTTCACCTTGTAAATATTTATTAGCCTCTTTTACTGCTGTTTCACCTATAATTATTGGTTGTTGAGCTACTGTCGCTGCCATATCACCTTTTTTAACTGCATCTACAGCATCATCTGTTGCATCAAACCCTACAACTAAAACATCTTTCATATTTGCATCTGCAAGTGCTTTTGATGCTCCTAAAGCCATTTCATCATTTTGTGCAAATACTGCATCTATTTTCCCTTGAGATTGAATGATGTTTTCCATAACAGTAAGTCCCTTTGTTCTATCAAATCTGCCGATTGTTTTGATACAATTTTTAAGTTACTTCCTTTTATTCCATCTTCAAATCCTTTACCTCTATCTCTTGTTGCTGATGATCCAGCTATACCTTCAAGTTCAACAATGTTTCCTTTATTACCTAATTTATCAATTAAAAACTTAGCAGCCATATCTCCACCAGCTATATTGTCTGATGCAATATGAGATGTCACTTTACCACCATTTGCAATTCTATCTACAGTCATAACTGGTAAATCTGCATTATTGGCAATCATAACTGATGCTACTGCTGAATCTGAATCAACAGGATTTAGTAATACTAAATCTACATTTTTAACAGTTATATCTTCCATGTTAGATACTTCTTTTGCCGGATCATTTTGAGAATCTAATACTACGACTTCATATCCAAGTTTTTTTGCTTCTTTTTCAACACCTTTTTTTAAATCTACAAAGAAAGGATTATTTAGTGTTGATACTATAAGTCCTATTTTTTTAGTTCCGTCTTCTTTTTGGCTACATCCTACCAACATAAAACTTGATAAAACTATAGTCATCATTATTGAAAGAAATTTTTTCATTCCTATCTTCCTTTCTTAGTTACTTTTTCTATCTAATAGTACAGCTATTAATATAACTATACCTTTAACCATCATTTGATAATAAGATGATACATCTAATATGTTAAGAGCATTACTTAAAACACCTATTATAAGTGCACCTATTATCGTTCCACTTATTTTACCCTTTCCTCCAGTAAGCTTTGTTCCTCCAAGTACAACTGCTGCTATTGCATCTAGTTCATACCCTGTACCTGCTGTAGGTTGAGCTGAGTATAATCTTGAAGTTATTATAATACCTGCTATTGCTGATAATATACCACTTATAGTGTATACCCATATTTTTATTTTATCTGTGTTAAGTCCTGATAACTTAGTTGCTTCTTCATTTCCACCTAATGCATATGTATATCTACCCATTTTAGTGTGGTTTAATATATAATAACATGCTACAAATACTAATATAGTTATGATAACTGGTGATGGTATTCCAAATACTGTTCCTCCACCTATTTTCCCAAATGCCATTGCTAAACCATTGCTTCCTAGAGTTATAGGTTTTCCATCTGTAAATACTAATGTTACACCTCTAAGTATTGTCATTGTTGCAAGTGTTGCTATAAATGGTTGTAATTTTCCTTTAGATATTACAAATCCATTTAAAAATCCTACTGCTGCTCCACATACTATAGCTGCTATAACAGCAACTACTATACTTTGTCCTGATGCTAAAAGAGATGCTGCAAAAGCCCCACTTAAAGCAAGAACAGATCCTACAGAAAGATCAATTCCTCCTGTTAAAATTACAAACGTCATACCTGCTGCAATTATAGCATTTACAGATGTTTGTCTAAGTATATTCAATATGTTTCTACTACTTAAAAATGATGGACTTAGTATTGAAACTACAACTATTAATAATAATAATCCAACTAATGATTTGTACTTTATTAATATACTTTTTAAATCCATTTGTTTATTTTCTTGACTCACTTTAGCTTGCATAATTAAGCCTCCTTCACTGTAACTGCATATTTTAATATACTTTCTTGAGTTGCATCTTTAATATCTAGCTCTCCAGTTAATCTACCTTGACTTAAAACTAATATTCTATCACTTAGCCCAAGTATTTCTGGCATTTCAGAAGATATCATTATTACTGCTTTCCCTTGACTTTTAAATTTATTTATAAGATCATATATTTCTTTTTTTGCACCAACGTCAACTCCACGAGTTGGTTCATCAAGTATAAGTACATCAGGGTCTGTCATTAGAGCCTTAGCTATTGCAACCTTTTGTTGATTTCCTCCACTTAAGTTTTTAATTATTTGTTCTTCAGTTGGAGTTTTTATATTCATTTTTTATATAGTCTTTTACTTGTTCATTTTCTTTAGTTTTATTTAATCTAAACATGCTAGATAAACTATTTAATGATGATATTGTCATATTTTCTCTAACAGATAGTGAAAGAATTAAACCATCTCCTTTTCTATCCTCAGATACATATGCTATTTTATTTTTTAATCCATCTTTTGCCGACTTATTAGTTACCTCTTTACCATTTACAATAACTTGTCCACTTTCTTTTCTTATGTGTCCATATATAGTTTTTGCAAGTTCTGTTCTTCCCGCTCCCATAAGACCTGCAATCCCTATAATCTCTCCACTTCTAACATTAAAAGATACATTGTCTACATATCTATTTGAAAGATTTTTCACATCTAATACAATATTTCCTTTTTCAATTTCATGTCTTGGAAATTGATCTGTAAGTTTTCTTCCAACCATCATTTCTATCATTTTGTCTTCGTCTAAATTGCAGATTTCTTCACTACCTACATATTTACCGTCTCTTAGAACTGTTATGTAATCACATATTTCAAATATTTCTTTCAATCTATGAGATATATATACTATTGCTTTTCCTTCGTTTCTTAAATCTTCTATTACTTTAAACAGGCTTTCTGTTTCTTTATCCGTAAGAGCATCTGTTGGTTCATCCATTATAATTATTTTTGCATCTAAAGATAAAGCTTTAGCTATTTCTACCATTGTTGTTGTCCTAAACTTAAATTACCAACTAATTCTTTTGAACTAGTTTTTATATTTAGTTTATTTAAATATTTATCTGATTCTGCATACAGCTTTTTAAAGTCTATTTTAAATCCTTTTTTAGGTTCTCTTCCTAAAAATATATTTTCACCTATAGTTAAATCTTGTATTAAATTTAACTCTTGATGTATTATTGCTATACCTTTTTCTTGTGCATCTTTTGGTCCTTTTATATCCTCTAAGTTTCCATTGTAGAATATTTGTCCACCATCTTTTTTGTAAACACCACTTAAGACCTTCATAAGTGTTGATTTACCTGCACCATTTTCCCCCATTAAAGCCATTACTTTACCTGGATAAAGTTCTAAGTTAACTCCATCTAGTGCTTTAACTCCAGGGAACTCTTTAACTATATTTTTCATCTGCAAAATTGGATTGTTCATATAGGTGCTCCTTTCGATTTACAAAATTTTTCTAAAATACAACGCCTGATTTTAATATTATATTTGAGTATGGAGTACATTCTCCAGTTCTTATTACAGCATGAGAATCCTTTGTCATAACTTTAAACTCTTCATGTTTTACCATTGTAACTTTTACATTTTCAAATCTATTTAATATTTCTTTATACATTTGTTCTGCTGCTTCTTTTATTTCTTCAGCTATTATTATTTCTTCTACACATAATTCTTCAAGTACTGTATCTAATGTATCTAAAAAACTTGGAACTCCATATTTCAGAGCTAAGTCTATTCTTTTTACATCTTTTGGTATAGGAAGACCACAATCTCCTATAGTTAAACTATCTGTATGTCCCATTTGAGATATAACAGATGAAATCTCACTATTTAATAATTTGCCTTTTTTCATGTCCTTACCCCCTAAATTTTTCAACTTCTTCTAAAGTTGGCAATGAACTTTGTGCACCTTCTTTAGTAACACATAAAGCTCCCACTCTTGATGCAAAATCTATAGCAGCCTCTATATTTTCTCCTTTTGAGAAAGCTACAGATAAAGCTCCAGTATAACTATCTCCTGCTGCTGTAGTATCTACTGCATCTACTTTATATGATTTTTTAAACATAGATGTTTCTTTATTTATGTATAAACTTCCTTTAGATCCTAATGTTACAATTAATTCTTTAACACCTTTTTCAATCATAGTTTGAGCAGCTTTTAATATATCATCTTCACAATTTATGCTTACTCCACTTAATATCTCTAACTCTGTTTCATTAGGTGTAAGTAAATCTACATTCTTGATTATTGAATCTTCTAATTTAACAGCAGGTGCTGGATTTAAAATTGTATATTTACCTAAATTTTTAGCTGATTTTAGTGCATATTTTATAGTTTCAAGTGGTGTTTCAAGTTGAACTACTACTATATCACTATTTTTTATAGCATCAATATTTTTATCTATATCATTTTCTTTTACTTTAAAGTTTGCTCCTGGTGCTACTACTATTGAATTTTCTGCATTTTTATCAACAGTTATCATCGCAACTCCAGTCGGACCATCTTCTTTATGTACGTAAGTTGTATTTACATTATCATTTTTTAATGCATCTATTAAAGTTTGTCCAAAGCTATCTGTCCCAACTTTACCAATCATAGTTACATCTCCACCAAGTCTTGCCATTGCTACAGCTTGATTTGCACCTTTTCCACCTGGTACTTCCTTAAAGTCGCTTCCTATTAATGTTTGTCCTTTTTTAGGCATGTTATCAACATTCACTACTAAGTCCATGTTTAAACTACCTATTACACATATTTTTTTCATAATCGTCCTCCTCTAAAGTTTTTGAGATGTAGAATTTCTTATTATAAGTTCTGGCTTAAAAATCATTTTTTCTATATCATTAACTTCTTTTTTTTCTAAATTTTTTATTAATATATTAGCTGATTCATATCCCATATCATATGAATTCTGATTTATAGTTGTAAGTTGCGGTTCAATTATACTTGAAGTTTGAATATCATCAAATCCAACCACGCTTATGTCTTTTGGTATATGTATATTTCTTTCTTTTAAAGCTTTGATAGCTCCTATTGCTATTAAATCATTAGCTGCACATATAGCCGTAAAGTTTATATCTTTTAAACTTTGGATTATTTCATATCCCCAATCTAAAGAATATTCACCTTGTAATACTAATTTTTCATCATATTCAATATTTGCTTCTTTTAAAGCTTTTTTATAACCTTTTAATCTATCTCTCGCAATTTCATTTTTTAAAGGTCCACTTAGATAAAGTATTTTTTTATGATTATTTTCTACTAGGTGATTAGTTTCTAAATAAGTTCCTTCTTCATTGTCTAAACTTACGATACCTTTTAAGTTTTTAATATCTAATTTTTATCAACTAAAACGATTGGTTTAGTTGATAAGTTATACTCTTTTGAATTTAAATCTATTTTAGAAGATGGAGCAAATATAATTCCATCTACCATTTATCTGCTAATGTATTGAATGCTTTTATTTCTTTTTCTACATTTTCATCTGTGTTGCAAAGGATAATATTATATCCTTCTTTAACAGCCTTGTCTTCTGCGCCCCTAACTATATCTGTAAAAATGGGTTTCTTATATCTGGAATAATAATTCCTATAGTTTTAGTTTTCTTTGTTACTAAACTTTGAGCCATTTTATTAGGTCTATAGTTCTTTTCTTTTACTATATCTAAAATTTTTTTTCGTGTAGTATCGCTTATTTTTTCATCTTTATTGTTTAACACTTTTGATACTGTAGTTTTTGATACCCCTGCTAAATCCGCTATATCCTTAATTGTTACCACATAAATCCCCTCCCAAAATTTTAGTATAGTGTACTATTTTTAGGGTTACCGGTTATCCTTTTTTATTAATATATCACACTATATCCAATTAATGCAACATATTTTTATTTGTATATCATTTTGAAAATGTTTTCATAAATTAAATAAGCAAAAAAAACGTCTATTACTGTAGCATTTTCACCACTTATAATAGACACTTAATCATTTTTTATTTTTTATTTTTCTTTATGATACACTGTTTAATCATTAATATTATAGATTTTATACTCTGTAACCTGATTGTATATACTTCCTTTATTAAGAATTGAATTTTCTAAAAAACACATATTATGTCCTATTGGAGGAGCCTGTGTTTCAAAACAGATTCCATATCTTCTTTGTTTTGTTTTATTATTATATAAAGTTAATTCATCAGTAAAGTTCATGCTATATATAACTACATAGTCTTGATTTGTAGTTATATCCATAGCTCGTTTAGATACTTATAAGTGTGATTTGTCATATTAACTAAAGTAGTTTTATCTGTATATGCTTTATATATTTGTTTTATATGAAAATTTTCACTTAGTTTAAAACTGACTTTAACATCTAAATTTCCAGGATAGTTTTCCTCCATATCTTTGCTAAAAGCTTTTAACTTTAAAGTTATACTATTCCCTGCTTCTATACTTTCTACTTCATAAATTTATTTATAAAATAAAAAGTAGTATATCAAAGATTTGATATACTACTTTCAAAACACTTTATCTAATAATTATATAATTTACCTTTAGCATTCATTTTTGATATTATTTTATAACATACTAAACCACCTAATATAATTCCTATTCCTCCTAAAATTCCCATTGGCATAGGACCTATAAATGGATTAGATATATTCCCTTTCATAAACAACACTCCAGTTCCTGCAAATCCATTTATCATAGAATGTGATATAACTGCTGGTATACAGCTTTTAGTTTTCAATGTTACATAAGAAAGAATTGAACCTGCGAATATGCAAAATATTGTCATTGCAAATATTCCACCCCAAGGTGCAGTAGGATATCCAAGCCCATAGTTATGTCCCATAGCAATCATAGGAGCATGCCATATTCCCCATATTATTCCACTTATGATAGTTGCTTTTAGTGGTGTGAATTTTTCTAATAAGTTTGGAAGTAAATATCCCCTCCACCCAAGCTCTTCTCCTAAACATGGTATAAAGTTTATTATAGGTGCTACAAAAACAGATGTAGCAATTTGAGTCAATAGCATTGCTTTTAATTGATTGTCACTTGGTATTGACTGCCCTGCTGAAGATAATTGTTCTTTTGTTGCATTTATCATTGTACTCATACTTCCATCAAAGTTTCCAGGGAATACTAAGTAATATACTACAATTCCCAAAATTATAAGTAAAAATGGTAAAAGCCATGCAATTAAGTAATATTTTATATTTCCCTTTAAATTTGGTTTAATCCACACATCTTTAATACTACCTTTTGTTATTATCGTTGTTAATATAACTCCTATAGCTGGCATAAACATGCATCCCATTATAATTACAATAGCATATGGATTTTTATATCCATCTTGTATCATAAGTCCAAACGCTATAACCCAAGTTAATATAAATGTTATAGCTAAAAACTCTTTACTTTTTTCATAAATTCAACCTCCTTTATAAGTTCTATTTGTTATATATATACTATAACAGATAGAAAATTGTTCCGCAATATAAAGTAAAAAGATAGATCTTATTAGACCTATCTTTTTATTTGCTATATAATAAAATCCTCATCCTCTAGTTCTTCATAAATTCCTTTTTGATATCCATTACCTTTAGTTGAAAAGAAATCATGTGATTTAGTTTCAGTGCTTAATCCATTTAAAACTATAGGATTTATTTTTCCTACCTCATAATACTTATCAAACCCTAAATTTTCTAAAGCTCTATTAGCATTATACTGTAAGAATGTTATAACTTCTTCAACAAGTCCACTTTCGTTATAAATCTTTTTTGTATACTCTATTTCATTGTCCATTAAATTTTTAAATATCTTATACACATTGTTCTTTAACTCTAATTTATCTTCATCGTTAAAACTATCATATATTTCTTGAGCTAAAAGCCCTATATATTTGCCATGTAAAGATTCATCTCTAAGTATTAAAGATATTATTTCTCCACTTGCAACCATCTTACCTTGACCAGCTAAGTATAACGGGTAAAAGAATCCTGAATAGAACAAGAAACTTTCTAAAAACACACTCGTTACCATAGATAAGTATAGACTTCTTTGATCATTAGTATTTTCGTATTGAGCTAATATTAAGTCAGCTTTTTTTTGTAATGTTGGTTCTGTTTCTATCCAATTAAACAAGTCCTCTATTTGAGGAGTAGTTAAAAGTGTCATAAATATAGATGAGTAGCTTTTGGCATGTATTTCTTCCATTGTTCCCATAAAAGATAAAACAGCTTTTCTTTGAAGGTTATCAGTTAAACTCATCATAGACGGAACTCCATTATTTCCTTGTTTTGTATCTAATAATGTAAGTCCTGCTAAAACTTTTTTGTATAATTCTTTTTCACTTTCACTTAAATCTGCCCAAGTTTTTAAATCCTTGGAAACAGATATTTCTTCTGGTAGCCAAAATTGTTTTACGTTTTGATCCCAAAACGCTTGTGTAAAACCATCATCTTCAACATTCCAGTTTACAGCTTTGTGTATTGCTTTTGCATTAAATGTCATATAAAATCCCCCTATACTGAACACATTAAACACTCATTTGTGTCTCTTGTCATCTTTGTTCTTGTGTAATATAAACTTTTCAATCCTTTTTATATGCATATATATAATATCTAGCTATATCTCTAGTTGTTTTATCATCTGTTACAAATAGTGTAGTAGATATTCCTTGGTCAACATGCTGTTGAACTGTAGATACAACATCTATTACATGTTTCATATCCATTCTATATGCTGATTGATAATAAAGCATATTTTCATTAGTTAAAAATGGCATAGGATAAATAGTTGTAGAATCTCCATAGGTTCTAACTTCAACAGGTTCCATAATTGGCATTATACTCGAAGTTGCATTTTGCACATAACTTATACTTTGTGTTGGCGCTATAGCTGTTAAATATGCATTATATATTCCATTTTCCTTTACTTTATCTAAAAGGTTAGCCCAGTCTTTAGTCGTTGGTATATATATACCTTCAAATAATGACTTTACTTTGTCTGTTTTAGGTAAATAAGATTCTGTATAGTATTTTGAAAGAACTTTACTTTTAATACCTTTAGCATATTCCGAATTTTCAAATCCATCAAATGTAGTCTTCTTTTCTATAGAAAGTTCCATGGAAGCTTTTATAGCATAATATCGTATCATAGCAAAAAATACATTTGAAAAATCTATAGCTTCTTTAGAAGTATATAGTATATTTTCTCTAACTAAATACCCATGTAAATTCATTGCTCCAAGTCCTATTGCATGCGATGCTTTATTTCCATTTTTTATAGTTGGAACTTCATTTATATTTGTATTATCTGATACAAAAGATAATGCTCTTATAGCTGTATTCACTGTTGATTCAATATCTTTATTATCCATAACATTTGCTATATTTAAAGACCCTAAATTACAACTTATATCTTGCCCCCATACATTATTACCTCCATATCCTTTTATATCTGAAGGTGTCTGATATTGGAATATTTCGCAACATAAATTTGACATTTTTATCATGCCTACATCTTTTAGTACGTGTTCTTTATTTGCCGTATCTATAAATACTACATATGGATATCCACTTTCTTGTTGCATCTGTGCTATTTTAGTTAGCATTTGTCTTGGATTTATTTCTTTTTTATTATGTCATTATCTTCAACCAGCTTTTCATACCATTCATCCATGTATATTTCATCTAAGTGTACTCCATATTTTTTGTAAACAGAATGAGGATAAAAAGCATATGCAATTTCATTTTTTTCCGCTAACTCCATAAATTTATCAGGTATAATTGCACCTAAAGATAATGATGCTAATCTTATTTTTTCATCAGCATTTATTTTTTTAGTATCCATTAACATCTCAAAATCTGGATGAAAAACTGTTAAATAAGCTGCTCCTGCTCCTTGCCTTGCTCCCATTTGATTAAAGTATGTAAAAGATTGTTCTAACATTTTTGCAACTCCAACCACACCTCCAGCAGCTCCATCTATATCTTTTATAGGTTCCTTGCTAGCTCTAAGTCTAGATAAATTCAGTGCAACTCCACCACCTATTTTTGATAAGTGATTAGATGAAGATACTGCATAAGATATTCCTTCTGTACTATCTTCTACTGATATTAAAAAACAAGAAACCATTTCTCCAGCTCTTTGTCTACCTGCATTTAAAAATGTTGGTGTAGCTGGTTGGAATTCTTGTCTTATAAGCTTTATAGCTAAATTTAAAGCTAAGTCTTCATTTCCATCTCCTAATGCTAATGCAACTATTAAAACTTTATCATTGTAGTTTTCTAATATTTCTTTTCCATCATTACTTTTAAGTGCATAATTTTGATAAAATTTATTCGCACTCATATATGATTTAAACGAGAAATTTTCATTTTCTATCGCCTTATAAGTCTCTTTTATAAATTTTATAGAGTATTTATCTATTATGTCTTTTGAATAATAGCTATTTTCTAATAAAAAAGTTAATCGCTCTTCAAATGTATTAAACTTTTTCATTCTTGGATAAATGTGTTCATCTAAATAACTATTTAATGCCTCTATATCTTTTTCTAGTTGATATTTTCCATTTTTATCTTTGATTATTACTTCATTGTTGAGTTTAATATACTTCATTTTTTCCCACCTTTGCAAAATAGATAAATATTTTAAATACAATATATAGTAATAAAACTATTTTCATTGTACTACATATTGTATATACACCATTTTTATTTATCTTAATCTGATATTATTTACTTTAATTTTTTTATATTAATATCTTATAGATTTTCCAAGGTTTTCAGTTTTAAAAATTTTTTAAAATAAAATTTTTTCTTTACATTAACAATAGTTTATATTATAATAAATATCAGTGGGAACTTATGCTCAGACATAAGTATACGCTAGCCCATAAAAAAGGTTGTGAGATTTCTCACAACCTTTTTTATTATCATTTAGAAGCTTCAATTAATTTCTCAACATAATTTTTATTCATATACATTAATTTTATTTCTTCTGATGATTCACTGTAATAATCAATAGTAATCTTACCTACATTATTTTTAGATTGAATAGGATTCGTTTTAAATTCAACAGCTTGTATATCTCTTCCTCTTAAAATATGTATAGTCCTAAATAATCCCCCGTTTACAGCTCTCACTTTTTTATTATCCACACTAATATTTAAATTTCTTATTTTCAATCCAGAGTTTATCAAAGTTAATATAATAGTTAAATTAATAAACCAAACCCATTGTGTTTTTAGTATTAAATAACACACTATAGAAGTAATAAAAATTAACAAAACTGGCTTTATTAAAATAGAGAATTTACCCTTTTCTATCCCATTCCCAGTTCCTTTAAAGCTCCATTCTGGAATAAATTCTTTTATAACATCATTAATTTCATTTAAAGATCCTATTGGATACATTATAATTTTCTCATTTCCTTCGCCTGTATAACCTTTAATAATTAAATTTAATTCATATATATTTAAAAATTGTCTTATTGGATTTGATTTAATTTTGATAAGTTTTATATTATTATCTTTAAATGAAAACTCTTTTGTACTAAATAAACCATAAGCTATCTTTATATTGTTGTTCTCTTTTAATAAAGTAAAGTTATAGTACTTAACAACATAATATACAGTTGCAATAAGTTTTAGTATGATTAAGAAAATTAAAAGTCCCGCAACAATCAATAAAATAGTCATACTTTGCGAATTATTTTTAAAAGCTCCATCTATAATATTTGATAAGTAGTCTGAACTTATAAAGTCATCTAGCTTTCCTAAGATATTAAAAATAAAAATCAATGCAACAAATAAGTTAAAACTTGTAAACCCATATATAACTAACTTTTTAGTTTCTATCTTTTTTCTTTTATTTCTTTAGACTCTTCATTGTCTTTTATATTATTAACTACATACTCTTCATTTACATCACCTAAGCATTCCTTATTCAAATCATTAAGAGAAAAAGATTTTAGTATATCAATTTGTTCATTATTCAAACTCATTTTTATGTCGTCTATACCAAAATCTTTTGAAGGACTTTCTATTTTCACAATTTTATATGCTAATAATCTTTCTATTAAGTTCTGTGATATGTCCATAGATTTAAAACTTTTCTTTGGTATTATTAATGTCTCCTTTGAAAATATTCCCTTATAATAATGTATTTCATTATCTTTTATGCTTATATACTCATACTTCCAACCTATTATTGAAAATATAATGTCTAAAACTACAAATAGCACTATAGCTGTCCAAAACCATTGTTTTAGAAATACTATAAAAAGTACACCTAGTCCAAAATTGCTGATCGTCCCTTTTATAAGTTTATAAATTAAACTCTTCCAATTATTTCTTATTTTTATATTTTCATTTGTGAAGCTTTTATTTTCATAATTAGTTTTATTGCCATTAACCTCTTCATTCATAATTATGCATCAAGCTCCTCTCTAACATTTTCATTGATTTTAATTTTTAAAAACTCTCTAATTTTCTCGACTTCTTCTTTATCAAGATTAGGAATTTTATAGCTTCCACCTGCAGTTCCAATCTTAACATCAGCTAAATTAAATTTTCTGTTTATAGGTCCTTCAGATAAGTTTATATTTTGAATTCTTACAATTGGAATTGTAACACTTTTCTTTAAAAATATTCCTTCTGTAAAAGATATTTCTTCTTCATTTATCCTATAACTCCATTGCTTATATTCAAAAAATGGTTCTATATATGCAGATATCCCAATTAAACCCACAATAATTAGTGTAATCACATTTATCCATGATATATAGTTATCAAGAATATAGTTAATTGTATTTATCTCAAGTATAGGTAAAACCAATCTTAACACTAAGTAAATAGATATAAAGATTATTAATCCAATTGTTCTTCCTATAATCCAAGATTTAATAGCTTTATTACTAAGTTTTTTATCCATATCTAACCCCCATGAAAATTTGTTAATCTTTTCCTAAAATATCATATATACAGTAATAATTCAACTTATAAAAAAGATTCACTTCTATTAATAAAAAATAATAATAAAAGTGAATCTTTTTCATAGTTAATTTAAACTTATAAACTATTTTTTATTTTCATTACTAATCCTTCTATATCCATCACTCTATCTAAGTAATACCATTTACAATCAAATCCAAAATTAGCATACTTATCTTTCTTTTCATAATTAGAAGCTTTTTTAGTATAGAACTTATATTCTTTCTTTCCATCCTTTTTATTTACAACTTCATATCTTAAACTCTCTATAAATTTAGTTTCTAAATATCCATATAATTGAACTCTTTTTATATCATAAATATTTTTAACTAAATATTTTTTAATTGGATGTTTTTTATCTTCAACTTCTAGATTTAGATGTGCTCCAATATAATATTGGTTTTTTATTTTTGATTCGATTTCTTTTTATCTATTATAAGTCTATTATGAATATCTTTGTCTATATAAGTTTTTATACCTATTTTATTACTTTTTAAGATATCTGCCTTAAGACCCCTATATTTAAAATAATTTAAAACTGCACATTCTCCTATCTTATCTGCAAATACCATTTGTTTTGCAATTTCTTTTGTATTTTTCATCTTTAACAGATGCTGGTACTAATACTTTATAATCATTAGATTCTTCTATATATTTTTCAGCATATTTTTTACATTCTTCAATTTGATCTTCTGTTATATTAACCGATTTTGTTACTAATGTATCAAATTTATGCTTACCTTAATATTTTTTACATTTATTAAATATTTACTTTTTGCATTTATATAAGTCACTTTTAAATCTCCTTAAATTTTATTGTTAAAATTTCACATAGTAATACATTACATTAAAAACAAGTTATTTTCAAGAAGCATATTTAACCACATATATAATTTTTTATATTATAAGTTATACTATTTTTAATTATATTGTTTTTTATTTAATGTTTAATGCATAGTATGATACTATAGTTTTATATAAAGGTAAATTTAACCAGGGAGGAATTTTATGACTTATTTATTGTTACTTTTTATGTTTATTGCTTTAACATTCTTATTATATTTTACATATAAACCTTATAAAAATTATCGTGGAATATCTAAAACAATAACTAGTATACTATTTGTATTTATTGCTATAAGTGGATTCATTGAAAATAGTACTAACTTTTCATATTTCATATTTATATTATTAGGTCTTATATTTTCATTATTTGGAGATGTTTTTCTTATATATGCAAAAGAAAGCGAATCTACTATGAGTAAAAACTTTATATATGGTCTTTTAAGTTTTAGCTTTGCACATATATTGTTTTCTGTAGGTTTTATATCAATTAGTGAGTTTAGCATATATACTATAATTTTCACAATAATTTTATCATCTATTTCTTTATTATTTTTAAAGTCAATAAAAGGATTAGATTTTAAAGGAATGTTTAATTATGTAGCTTTTTACGCTATAGTTATTAGTTTTATGTTTGCTCAATCATTAAATTTATATTTATCAAATAGCTCTAGCTTTGATATTTTGATAGTTACAATAGGTGCATTGTTATTTGTACTATCTGATTTAATATTAGCTTTTGATTATTTTTATAAAAATCCACCTAAAATTCTTGGAGCTTTAAATTTATTAGTTTACTATAGTGCTCAAGCCCTAATTGCACTAAGTGTATTCCATGTAAAAAGGTTTAAGTATTAATTTAATACTTAAACCTTTTTTGTTATACATTAAATGATAATGTAGGAATTTCAATATTTTTATCTTCTTTTATTTCTTCTACTTTCATATTTTTATAGAAATTATAATATAAAAAGCTAATACTTATTAACATAAATACTATAGATACAAAAACATCTATACAAAATGCTTTATTATCAATACTTGAGTTATTTTCAAAAAGTTTTGGTAAGCTAAAAAATGAATCATAATTTTGTCTTTTTTCATAATTGTTTATTGAAGCATTTTTTAGTTTATTTTGTATTGTTTCATCTACTTTAGAACTTTTTTCCCAGTTATTATAATCATATCCAGTTACATTAACTGTAGTATTCCCAAAGTCTTTTTCTAACTGTGAATATATTTTATCATTTACTACTACAACCCATATTCCAACACCTTTGGGAAGTATTTTTCCTGTAGCAATACCTTTTACATTTAAATTATAAAGACCTATATCAAAATCTTTAAATTTACTTATTTTATTTTTATATTTTTCATTATCAAATCTTGGTACAATTAAAGTTTCATTTACTCCTAAATTCACAGTGTCTAAATTAAGTTTTTTTGCTAATTTATTAAATTCTGAATTCTTTATTGCATATTTACCTTCGTTATTTATGTTTAATAATTTATAATCTATTTTTTGATATTTATAGCCTGATTCATTTAATGTATCTTCAATAGATGATAATTGCTCATCATTCATATAATTATAACTTGAAGACATATAGTTTAATATAAATGGATAATCTGATTTTTTTGTTTCTATTTTACTACTAACAACTAAAAGTATAGTACTTGTACATGCTATGGCTGCTAAAAGTATAGCCATAGTTATATATACTAGTCTTAAATTCTCTTTTTGCTTGTAAAAATATTTAAATTCTTGAAATTTTAATATTTTCATGACTATCTGCAACCTTTCTTTGTCTTTTTCTTTGTCTTTATGTAATAATAATATACTAATTATAAAGTTTTTAGTATCTATATAAATTACATTTAAGTTACACTTTTGTAAGATAGCATTTTGGTTGCAAATTATTTAATTCTTAAGCTTCGAAAAACTCTTTTGCATACTTAACTACTCCATTTACATTTTTTAATGAAGTTGGTTCAAGCTCTATAACCATAAAGTTTTCGCTTGGTATATCAAATGGTGGATTTACCCTAAATTCTTTAGCTTCTCTAAATCCAAATTTTGGATAGTATTTTTCACTTCCAAGAACTACAACCGACTTATATCCTAAGTTTTTCGCAATACGTAAGCCTTCACTTATTAACTTACTACCTATTCCTTGTCTTTGATATTTAGGTAATACCGAAAGTGGAGCTAATGCAAGTGATTCTGTCTTTAAGTCCTTGTTTTCTATTGATATTTTAGTAAACATAATATGCCCAACTATAGTTTTATCACAAGTTGCTACAAGTGATAACTCTTGTATATAACTATCTGAGTTTCTAAGTCTATTTACCAAATCTTGCTCACTTCCATCAGAATGTTCTGCACTTTTAAATGATTCCTTTATTAGATCATATATTTCTTCTCTATCTTTCAACTGTTATTTTCTAATATTTATACCCACTCTATTTCCTCCTTAAGCGTAAAAAATATTACATAAAGTATATCAAATATAAATACCTTATGTAATATTTTAAATTGGAATTATTAATTATAATTAAAGTTTATACAACTTGTCTTTTACCTATCTTATGTATTAGATATAATACTATAGGTATACTTACTGCAGCAATTGAAACTATGACATTTAAATATAGAGTAGGAGTTCCGAGTATATTATAGGTACTTATATTTCCAAACATACTTATTGGTCCTATTAAATTTTCTATATTTAATTCCATAAAAATCTTAGTCAACATATATGTAGGCATAATTTTAGCTAAAATCCAGGGCCTAGTAATATCACTACATTGATTGCAAAAGATATCATATCATTTTTGCTAATTAGTGATACTAACATAATTAATAATGTAAATAGTACAACTCCTATATAGCTCACCAATAACCCCATCATATAAAATGTCCCTATATTCATAATATATGGTGTCCTTGCATAACTAGGTAAAAATCCTAATGGTAAATTCCATCCATCAAAACCATGCATAGCCATTATAGCAACTTGTATACCATTTATAACCAGAAATATTATTGTAGAGAATAATAACCCGGATATAACTTTTGCTAGCGTTAATTTACCTTGTCCATTTTTTGAACTAAATATTATTGATGCAGTGTTACTTTGATATTCATTACTAAATATAGTACATATGGATACAATTATCAAAATAGCCATCCACAGTGGATTCATATTAAATTCAGTTGCATTTCTCCACCCAAATTTAAAATAAAATTTAGGTATAGGTTTTTTTTCAATTAAATCATGTATATATTTAAACTCTTTATATTCATAACTACTTTTCTCTCCATCTTTTTCTAATTTAGCAATCTCTTTTTTTATATCATCAAATTTATAAAATCTTCCGTTTATCATGTATTCAGGGTTTGCAGCCATAAAAAAATCATATATTCCATACGCTGATACTCTCTCTTTATCTGTAACATACTCGCCCTTGCTATCTTTTTCCATTATCTGTAATCCATTCTTTTCTAAATATTTCATTTTTCATCAGTTATAACTTGTCCTTCATATTCTTGTCCTACTTTTTTTATATTTTCATAACTTTTCAACCCTTTTCCCTTCATATCTAAATAATCAGTTATAGATGGTAATACAGATGATATTATGCATATTACTATCAATGCTAAAACTGATTTTTTAGAAAATATCTTATATAATTCAAATTTTATTAAATCCTTCATAACTATTCCCCCTAAAAGCTAATCTTTTCATCAAAATAATATAAAAACAAATCTTCCAAACTAGGATTTTCATCTATTACGTCAACATCTTTTATATGTATATTTTCATGGCCTACAACTCTAACTAGAATATGGTCTTTCTCCCTTACTATATTAGAAACTTTAAATTCATTTTGAACTTTATGAAGCATGTCTTCTTTTATTCTCAAGCTATATACTTTCCCTCTAATACGCTTTAAAAGTTCATTTGGAGTATCTTTTTCAACTAATTTACCATCTTTCATAATAATTATTTCATTTGATATAAACTCTACATCTGAAACTATATGAGTAGATAAGATTACTATTTTATCTTTTGATATCTCAGATATTAAGTTTTTAAATCTTATTCTTTCATTAGGATCTAGACCTGCAGTTGGTTCATCTAATATTAAAACTTTTGGATCGTTTAAAAGTGCTTGTGCAATTCCTAATCTTTGCTTCATACCTCCTGAAAATTTACCTATTTTTCTATTTCTATCTTTTTCTAGGTTCACAAATTTTAAAAGTTCATCTATTTTTACTTTTGAATATTCTTTTTCCAAACCTTTTAAAGTAGATACATATTCTAAAAATTTTTGTGCCGTAAATGTTTTATAAAATCCTACATCTTGTGGTAAGTATCCAAGCAAACTTCTATAATCTGCCCCTAATTCAGATTTACTTTTCCATTTAAGTATACTTCTCCACTAGTTGCATTTGAAACATCAGCTATTATTCTCATAAGAGATGTTTTTCCTGCTCCATTAGGTCCTAATAAACCGTATATCCCATTATTTAAAGTCACATTAAAATCACTTACTGCTATTTTATCTTTAAACGATTTATTTATATTTTTTAATATTAATTCCATTTAATTCCCCCCTAAAAATCTAAGTTTTTATAATCTATAGAATTTATACTTTTTTTATAAAATAATTTTGATGCAATCATTGTAAGTACAAATAGCAATATAAGTACTAAAAACAACTTATAGTTCTTTACATTTACTATATAGTTAATAGTGTCGTTGTCTACCATATTGCTTACAACTATCCATATACTTGTAGATAATACTATACTGTTCATTCCCCTATAGATAGATGCTAATATCAGTGATATTAATGATATAAAACAAGTTGGAATTAAACATATATTTATTATCCTTAATAAGCTAACTTCAGAATAAGTTCCTGTTAATATTAAACTAGTTACTAAAGTTAAAGCTATAGCCGTTGTAGATATTATTACTAACTTTGCAAATAGTATTTCTCTAAATGAATATTTATAGCTTAATTCTAACTCCCACATATTTTCTTCTTTTCCTCTCAATATTTCAGCTAACCCAATAATTATTGGTATAGGAGATACAGTGTAGGCACATAAGTATGGATTTAAATTAAGTTTTATAGTACCAATTACTCCACATAAAACAAGAATTATCGATGCAATTAAGTACAACTTATTAAATATCTTAAATTGCATTTTTAACAGCCCCATACTAGTACTGATTTTACTATATAAATTCATATTTTCATTTTTAATTATTTCTTCATTTTTATTTTGTGGCATATAATTTCTTAATTTATCTATAGTTAAATCTACGTTTTCTTCATCAACCTCTTTTACAATATAGCTATTTAAGAAATTTTCTATATCTAAAAATTCTTCATCTAATAAAATTTCAAAATCCTCATTTTCTATATCATCATATCTTAGATTTTCTTTTATCGTTGGTGTTTTGCTCATAATTATCACCTCCAAGTAATTTTTTTAGATTTTTAACTCCATTAAACAATCTAGATTTTATTGTATTTTCATTTTCTCCTGTTATATCACTTATCTCTTTAATTTTTAAATCATTGTAATATTTAAGTATTAAAGCTTCTTTTTGAATTTTAGGTAAACTACTTAAAGCCTCTTTTATCTTAATAGCCTCTTCTTTTTTTGATAATATATCTATTACATTCGTCTTATCTTCTATTTCATAATTACTAATATCGTCACTTCTCTTTCTTTGATTGTATATTTTACTTTTAAAATAATCTTTAGTTGTATTAAGTGCAATTTTTAATAACCAGCTTTTAAAATTTCCCTCTTTTAACTTATACTTATCTATGTTTTTCATCATTTTTATAAATGATTCTTGGGTTATATCATAAGCGATGTTATAATCATTTACATTTCTATATACAAAGCTATGTACCATATCATAGTATCTCTTTACTAAGACTTCCATTGCACTTTCATTTCCCTTTAAGATTTCTTTTATTAATTTTTCATCCGATTGAGCCATTTTCATCCCCCTTTCACTTATATAACGAATTTAATTTATAAAAAGTTTTATATTTTGTAAAATTTTTCCTATATGATTATATCAATAAAATCCATGTCCATTTAATATTTAATTTTATAAAGCATAAAAAAGCCGATTAATATAAATTTCACTTTATATTAATGGCTTTATATTAACTATATTTAATTTAAATATCCATGTATTTTGCTATTTCTTTTATGTATTTTGATTTTTAAAAATATAAAGTATACTTACTGATCTCCCTCTATAAGAGATTTCATAGTCTCTTTATCCATAGCCCCTGGTACATATTGTGTTACATATCCATCTTTATCTATTATAAACGTTGTAGGAAATGCACTAATTCCATATTGATAAGCTAAAGCCCCATCTTTATCCATCACAACAGGAAAATTGTATTTATTTTGATTTAAAAATTCCTTAATATCTTCTTCTGATCCTTCATTACCCAAATTAGGAGATGCAACTCCTAAAATTACCACTTCATCCTGATTTTTATTATATTCTTTATATAAATCTTCTATATGAGGCATTTCACCCCTACAAGGTGGACACCATGTTGCCCAGAAATTTAAAAATACAGTTTTGCCTCTATATTCACTTAGTTTATGTTCTTTTCCATATTGATCATATAAATTAAAGTCTATTGACATTATTTTATTATCATCTTTATTTTCATTTTCAATATTTGAATTATCTTGGGTTATTTCACTTTTATTACTACTAGAATTATACAGTTCTAAACCTCCATTTATAGCCATTATTAGTCCAGATACTATAAGTATTATACCACCTATTTTTTTTATTAATCCCATATGATTCTTCATATTATCAATTGATTTAAACAATTTATTATAAAACATAGAAACTATTATAAATGGTAATATAAATCCTATTGTATAAATTAAAATCAACAAGTTTGATGTAGCTATGTCTTTTGAATTTGATGCCATAACAAGTACAGATGCTAATATTGGACCTATACAAGGAGTCCATCCAAAACTAAATGTAAATCCTAATAAAAAAGCTGAAATTGGGTTCATCTCTTTAGGTTTCATGTTAAATCTTTTTCTCTATTTAATATAGATGACTTAATAATTCCTATATAAAATAGACCCATAACAATTATTATAATTCCTCCTAGAATCATTATGAAATCTTTATTACTATTAAAAAATGATTTAAGAGCATTTACTGATGATCCTAATATGAAGAATGTTACAGATATTCCAAGCGTAAAAAATATAGTATTTTTAAAAAGTGAACTATGTATAAATATTTTTTTATCATTTTTTAAGCTATCTATACTACTATTTGATAACATACTTAAATAAATAGGTAGTATTGGCAATATACACGGAGAAAAAACGATATTACCCCTTCTATAAAAACTACGATCAAATTAAATTTATCCATTGTACCTCCTATTTTTTCTTAATTTACCATAATTTATATCTTTAATAATTATATCAATTTAATAAATAATTTGTAATAAGTAACTTTAAAGTAACCCAAACTATTATAATTAAAAAAGGTACCTAAATAGGTACTTTTTAATTATAATCCTGATTCTTTAAATTTTTCATTTACAAATTCTGTAGCATTGTGGAATGTCTTTTTAAATACAACTAGCGCTAAGAATATTATAAAGAATAAAGTTAACATTATTAAGTCATGATAAACAGCATCCATACTAGGGCCTGCTATAGCTTCTCTAAATCCATCTATAGCATAAGTAAATGGCCAAAATGGCTGTAATACTTCAAATATTTTAGGATTTGTTTGTATTGGGTATATACCACCAGACCCTGCAATTTGAAATACCATTATTACTATTGCAATAGCCTTACCAATATTACCAAATAATGATACTAGAGTAAATATCATTGTTGTGAATAAAATTGATGATACTATTGTAAATAAAAATAATAAAGGTATACTTACAGGCGCTTGGAATATAAATATATCACCTATTGCTATTATCAATGATTGTATCAGCGATACAGTCATAAATGTAAGCATTTTTCCAAAATGTTTTTGAACTAAATTTGTACGTTCTCCTTCTAATTCTTCACATTCTGTAGTAAGCAACGATGTAGCTAAAAGTGCTCCTACCCATATTGCTAGAACTGAATAAAAAGGCATTAAGGCAACTCCAAATATTCCAGCTTTGTAAAGTTCTTCTGTTTTAACATTAACTGGAGATGCTATAAATGAAGCTATTTCTTTCGAATTTTTATCAAGTGTTGAAATTAACTTATCTAAATTTTCATCTGTTAATATATTAGTTTTTTCAATTAATACATCTAAATCTTTTTCAAATTTATCTAATTGTTTAGCTATGTTTTCAGATTGTTTTATAGCTAAGTTGCTACTTGATATTCCAAAGTTAGATAGTGCATTTAACTGAGGTACTAAAACATTTATGCTATCTAATACATTGTTCATATCACTTGAACTAGAAATCATAGAGTTCCCTACACTATTTAAAACACCTGATATATCTGAATTAAATGTTCCACTTATTAAATTTAACTTGTTATTAAATGCATTAGATAAATCTAATAAAGAATCTAGTTGTTCATTGATTTTTTCTTTTCCTTCATTATTGTTAATTAATGATTTTATACTTTCAAGTTTTTCACTTTCTGAATCAAGTATTCCACTTAATTTTTTTAGAGAATTTATTAAATTATTTACTTTATCACTACCTATTTTTCAAGACTTGATATAAGACTATCAAGATTACTTTGCATAGATGATATTGTATTTAATATCGATTCTATAGCTTTTCCCAAATCTTCAGTAGATCCGCTATTATTTAAATCTTTTAAATTATTAATTTGATTTTGCAAGTTGCTGTTCATACTATTTATAGAACTCATACTACTACTTAAATTTTGAGAAGCATTATTAGTATTGTTTTGAGTAACTAAAACCAAATCTTTACCATTATTTATAACTGATTTTAAATCATTTACTTCTTTAGTGATTAAAGGAAGGTTCCCTTTAGTATCTTTTAAATATTTTTTCAAATTATTAGCATGTGTACTTGCTTCTTTTACATAGCTATCAATTTTTTTCAAGTTACTTGCTGTACTGTCTAATGTTTCTTTTAACTCAATTATTTGTGGTTTATTATCTTCTAGCTTGACACCTAGTGATGTAAGGAAGCTAAAAGCTTCTTTATTTACAGTATCTACAAAGTTTGATTTAACCTCTTCCACCAATTTATCTTTAGCAACATCTGTAATTTTTGTAGCTATTGCATTTACTTTTTCATTAGCCTTATATATTATGTTTGGCTTTTGAGGGTCTTTAGTTGAAAGAGATGCTAAATCCTTTGAAAAATCGCTCGGTATTTCAATTAAAGCATAATACTTACCCTCATTTAACTGATAATTTCCTTGCCATTCTTCTGTAAATTCCCAACCTATATTATGGTCTTTTTTAAGATTTTCAACAATTTCATCTCCAACATTTATAACTTTTCCATTAACTGATGCCCCTTCATCTTTATTGACTACGGCTACAGGTATATTCCCTGTATTTATATATGGATTCCAGCATGCTTGTATATTTACCCATGCATATAATGAAGGTATTAAACAAAGCCCGGCTATTATTATAAAGGCTGCTGGAATACTTGTTATGTGCTTTAAATCTCTTAAATATATTTTAAAAACTTTTTTCATTTCCTCACCTCTATAAAATTACTCTGACAATCCAGATTCTTTAAATCCTTTTTCAAACTTTCTAACAGATTCATTAAGCTTTTCTTTTAAGAAATACCCTATCATTATAGTAATGCCACCCATAAATATAAGTATAAATGTATTAAACATAATAGTACTTAAAAGCGGACCCGCTATAGCCTCTCTTAAATTGCTTAGTGTATATGTAAATGGGAAAAATGGCTGAAGTATTCTAAATATTAAAGGGTCTACCTGTATAGGATATGTTCCTCCAGAACCTGCTATTTGAATAACCATTAATATTATCCCTATTGCTTTCCCTATGTTTCCAAATAATGATACTAGTGTATATAGTATTATTGTAAATACTGCTGAAGATAGAACTGTAGTAAATATAAGCAGACCCAAACTATCAGTTTGAACTCCTAATATAACTTTGTCTCCAAGTCCTACAATAAACCCTTGTATCATTGCAAAAAATACAAAAGTAATCATCTTACCAATATATCTTTTCTTTATACTTAGCCCAACAAACTCATCAGCTTCTGTTGTAAGTAATGATACTAGTACTAATCCTCCAACCCATAAAGCTAATGTCGTATATATAGGAGCCATTCCTGAACCATAATTTTCAATTGGATATATTGGTTCTGATTTTAAGTTAAATGGATTTGAAAGATAGTCTCCCATAACTTGAGGCTTGCTTTGTAATATAGCTATTATTGAATCTAAATCATTATCATTTACTTTTTTAAGTTCAGTACTTAATAAGTGTATAGTATCCTTAAATTGATTTAACTTCGTCTGTAAATCTTTTGTCATTTCTGCTGTTAAATCGCTTCCTTTTGATGCATATCCTAATATTTCGTTAGTTGCTTTAACTAACCCCTTAGAACTATCAACTAAATTAGCTGCATCCTTTGTTGATGTTATTAAGCTATCCGCAGTTTTATTTAAAATAGGTCTAACTTGTGAATCATACGAATTTATAGAGTTGTTAGTTCTATTTGATAATTCGCCAGCTGTTTCATTTATTGAATCAATTGCATCTTTCATAGAATCTGCAGATCCATTTAATTGACCTTTAAGATTATCTAATTTTGATTGTTGTTTATTAAGTAAGTCTTTTATTTTATTTAAATCCCCAATTAATGCTGTTATTTTGTCATTTTCTCTTACATCATTAAATTTATTTAAAAGGTTAATAACAGAATCAATTTGAGATTTACTATTATTTATCTGACTCTCTAATTGTGATATAGATGAACTTACTATTTCTTTCGAATCAGAACTTGAATTGTTCAATCTATTCACTATATCTTTTATTTGATTGTTTTGATTATTAATTTGATTTAAAGTAGATTTAACCCCATTTAATGAATCATTCAAATTATTTTTTATATTGCTTAAGTTTTTACTTGCATTCATATTAGAATCAGAAACTGCATCAATACCTGTTGTAACTTGTGGTAAAGTACTTTGAATATCTTTTAAATATGTAGCTAAATTTTCTGAATTTCCATTTACACTCTCAAGTGCAAAGTTAACAGCATCCATATGCTCATCAAGCTCTATTATAGTTTTTTTAATTTTAATATCTTGTCCTTGTTTTCATTAATATCTTTACCATATATATTTAAAGCTGAAAATACTGTTTTATTTACTGTAGCAATGAAATTTGAATTAATTTGATTAACAAGTGTTTCTTCAGCTACTTCTGTAATTTTACCAGCAACTGGGTTAGATTTTGTATCTACTTTATATATTATAGTTGGCTTAGTTGGATTTCCACTTGTAACACTAGTTAAATCTTTTGTAAAGTCACTTGGTAGCTCTATCATTGCATAATAAGTTCCATCAAGCACTCCTGCATTAGCTTTTTTTCATTTACAAATTTCCATCCTATACTTTTATTTTTCTTAATTCAGTTATTACATCATTTCCCACATTTAGACGCTTGCCATCTAGAGTTGCCCCTTTATCCTTATTAACTATAGCAATTGGTATATTACTAGTATTTTCATAAGGATTCCAGCATGCTTTAATATTTATCCAAGCATATAAAGATGGGATAATACACAACCCTATAACTATTATAAGTGCTATTGGATTTTTAATTAGATTTTTCATATCTCTTTTAAAAATCTTTATTGAATCTCTCATATTCTCCTCCATTCATTTTAGCTTTGTTAGAAATCTTAACATCAACGAGTATATTATACCATTATTTTACAAGTAAATTAACGTTTTATTATAACAAATAAAAAATAGTCTATATATTAAATATACAGACTATTCCATCATTTCATCATATACATATATCTGAAAACTCTACAGATATTTGATTTTCATTGCTAATATAATCGCTATTTTCGCAACTAGTTTTTGAAGAATCTTTTACTAATGAATTTGGCAATATTATAGTAAATTTACTACCTTTTCCTAGGTCACTTTTTACCTTTATGCTACCCTTATTCATTTCAACTAAGGATTTAACTAAGTTAAGTCCTATACCACTACCTTCTTGTTTTGAATTGTTTTTAACCTGTTCAAATCTTTCAAATATCTTGTCTATTTTATCTTCAGGAATCCCGATACCTGAATCTTTTACACTTATTTCTATATCATCTTTACAGTTTATAGAGACTTCAATTTCTCCTCCAGGTTTATTGAATTTAATTGCATTAGAAATTAAGTTTAAAATTATCCTTTCCATATTATCAGGATCAAATGCAATAAGTTTTTCTTCTGTATCTGTATCAAATATTATAGATAAATTATTGCTTTTTACAAATTCAGATACTGATAAACATATATTTTCCACATAACTAATAATATCTTTGTTTTTAGGATTGTAACTAAAGCAACCTGACTCTAACCTAGTAGTATCAATTAGATTATTTACTAATTTTAATAATCTTCTTCCATTTTGCTCTACTATATTTAAATATCTTCTAAAATAATTGAATATCTCTTCATCTAATAAATCCATCTTTAAGTTTAAAACTTGTAAAGAACTCAAAATTAGGTTTATAGGTGTTCTAAGTTCATGTGATATATTAGCTAAAAAATCCATTCTCAATTTTTCAACTTCTAACTCACCTTTTTTACTCTGAGTTATGTCACTTATTACACATATTTTTTAATTATATTTCCATTCTCATCTAGTAAAGATACAATTCTAACCCAAAACCACTTTTCCTCTTTATTTTTTAATACCTTTAAAAGTTATTAAAATTGGGTTTTTATAGTTATAATCATACCTTTCATTTCCTTGTGGTTCAAAACTCTCCCAGTTTTCTTTCCAAACATTTATATCATCATATAGTTTCTCAGGATTAGTTCCAAATACTCTTTCAAAAGACGGACTTATATAATAAGCTTTTTTATCATCAGCGATGACAATTACTTCTTCAATATTGTTTGCTATTTCTAAAAAAGTTCTCTCATTTTTTTCTATGTTATTCAATAATTCAATTTTATTTGTTATCTCAATTGATATACCTATTGTCCCTAAAATCAAACTATTATTTTCTTCAGTATAAGGCCACTTAGCAGTTTGAAGATACATATTTTTATTATTACCTGAATTTATAAATTCATCATAAACCTCTAATTTATTGCATTTGATAATCATATTATCTGTCCTTATAAATTCATTAGCCCTATCTTCAGGAAATAATTCATAGTCAGTATGTCCTATAACTTCAGCATAAGTTTTATCAAAAAACTCTAAAAATTTCTTATTTACATCTACATATACACCATTTCTGTTTTTTATCCATGCTATAAAAGGTGAATTTTTTAAGGTTGAGGATAAATTCATATGTTGTTTACTAACTTTAGTAAGTCTAATATGGTGTTCATTACCTTCCGTACCATATACCTCAATATTAAAGTAGGAATTAATTCTTTTACATAAATTTCTTTTATACATTTTTTATTTTTTGATTTTCAAAAATATATTCCCATTCTTCCCTTTCTTTTTGACATTTTAGTTTTTATATAATCATTACATTTTTGATCACTTCCCACCCCAAAAAATCGTTCATAAGCTTTATTCGTATCTTTTATCTTTACCCCTATATATTTATTATTTTCATCTTTTATAATTTCTATATGTAAGTATGCTATAGGACTATCTTCTATTATCTTTCTATATATGTAATTTGACATTTTCTCCCCCGATTTACTTTTTATAATTTAATTTTATAGAATCTCTAGTTAAATTTCAATATTTTACCTATTTTTTCTACATCTATTTAGATTTGAAAATCAAAATAGGTAAACAATTTTTTAAAATTTAATAGTAACTAAGATGAAAACTTCTTCATATAATGGACTATCACATAGAGGGGGGGTAGTCCTATGGTATTAAGTGGCGCACACTATATTTATATTTTTTTCATCGTGATAATACTAATTGCTATGATGATGAAAAAGGATACAATAGTACCTTGTATCCTAGGAGTTTTTTTCTTAGCATTGTTTTATACAAACAATATAGCAGCCTCTATAGGTGCTGTATTTAATGGATTAATTATATCAATGGTAGAATTAGGACCCGTAATAATGATTATTTCTATTATGGTAGCACTATCTAAATCATTGGAAAGTAATTATGCCATAGAGTATATGATTAAACCTTTTTCAAAAGTAATTAAAAATGAAACTACAGCTTTTTTTACTATAGGATTTACAATGTTAATTTTATCTTGGTTTTTTTGGCCTAGTCCTGCAGTTGCTTTAGTTGGAGCAATATTTTTGCCAATAGCCATAAGATCTGGTCTCCCAGCTATTGGGGTTGCTGTATCTTTAAATCTCTTTGGTCATGGATTGGCTCTTTCAACAGATTTTATAATTCAAGGAGCACCAAGCATAACATCTGGAGCTGCAGGCATAGAAGTTTATGATGTTATTAATAATGGTATGGTTTTATTTTGGGTTATGGCTATAGTTACTATAGGGATGTCATTTTATATGTTAAAAAAAGATATAAAAAACGGATTGTTTAAAGATGAGTTAAGTAACATTAACGAGGTTTCAATCAAGCAATTTAATTTAAAAGCTAAAATTGCAACATTTCTAGTTTTAACTTTATTTTTATTAGATGTTGTAGCTATGCTTGTTTTTAACTTAAAAGGAGGAGATGCAACTGCACTACTCGGAGGAACTGCTATATTTTTATTAATTATAATTAACATAATTAACTATGGTAAAAAAAGTCTTGAACAAATATGTGATAACATTACTGATGGATTTTTATTTGGTATAAAAATATTTGCAGTCATTATTCCTATAGGAGCATTTTTTTACATGGGGGAAGTATCTCCATTAACTAAATTATTAGGGAATGTACTACCAGCAGGTTCTCAAGGTTTACTTTCTGATATAGGTATATATTTATCTCAAATCGTTCCTCTAAATAAATATATTGTCTGCACTATGGAAACTATTATAGGTTTTATAACAGGACTTGATGGATCTGGTTTTTCAGGAATGGCTTTAGCTGGCTCAACTGCTTCTGTATTTGGAACAGCTATAAATGCTAATGTAGGAACTCTAGCTGCTCTTGGTCAAATCGGAGCTATCTGGACTGGTGGTGGTTGTTTAGTTCCTTGGGCTGTAGTCTCTGCTTCTGCTATATGTGGAGTGAGCCCTTTAGAACTTGCAAAAAGAAATCTAATTCCTGTTGCTACAGGTTTAATTGTAACTACTGTAGTTGCGATGTTTGTTATTTAAAAGTATATAGCTTAATGTACTACACCCCAATTATTGGACTAAAAATCTAATGATTGGGGTGTTTTTATATGGCTAAATACGATTTTAATTTTAAAATTCACATTATATTTATGTGATTTTATCACAGAAATTGATATTCAAAATCAATTACAATAAATTCATCAAAAAAATTTGTTAAGGATGTGTGATATGTTTAGTAAAATTATGTATATTTTAGCTATTGTACTTTTTATAATTTCAATTTATAAAGATAAAAATAAAAGTAAAATGGCTGTAAGAAAAGCTTGGAAATCGTTTGAAAATATCTTACCTCAGTTTATAACTATAATAATAGTCATAGGAGTTGCACTTGCTTTTATAGATGCCCAAATCATTTCTTCAATAATTGGTGATAGTAGTGGATACTTTGGAGTTTTAACAGCATCTATTATAGGTTCTATAACAATTATCCCTAGCTTTGTAGCTTTTCCACTTGCAAAAGTTTTATTGGAAAATGGAGCGGGTGTTACACAAATAGCTGCATTTATATCTACACTTATGATGGTGGGCATAGTTACAATTCCTCTTGAATCTAAATATTGGGGCAAAAAAGCAACTATAATTAGAAATATTCTAGCATTCATATTTTCTGTGATTGTTGCAGCTGTAATGGGGGTGGTTTTATAATGAAATCAATACTAAAAAGATATAAAGTTTCTATATTGATGATATTTATATTGCTATCAATTTCAATTTTTATACCATCAAAAGGGAAAGAAGCTATTAATATGACAACATCTAATGTAATAGAAATGGTCAAGGTAATTCCACCAATATTCTTACTTTTAGGACTTTTAGATGTTTGGGTACCTAGAGAAAAAATGATAAAATTCATGGGAAATGATTCTGGCTTTGTAGGTGTTATTATAGCCTTTCTACTTGGGTCAGCAGCAGCTGGTCCACTATATGCAGCTTTTCCTATAGGTGGTACACTACTTAAAAAAGGTGCTAGCTTCTCTAATGTTTTAATATTTATTGGAGCTTGGTCTACTACTAAGCTTCCTTTATTATTATTTGAGGGATCATCACTTGGTTGGAAATTTACTATAACTAGGCTTGTTATAAACTTGATTGGTATATTTGTTATCGCTAAGCTAACAAATATTTTATTAAGTAAAGATGATAGAGATTATATCTATGAATTATCCGAAGATATGTAAATATAAAGAGCCATAAGTAGTTTATAAACTCTTATGGCTTTTTATTAATAATTTATTATCTTAACATGCTATATAAATTTTTAGGATTTTCTAGTTTTGGTACAAGAATTTGCGGAATACCTATATTCTCTGCTTTATCAATATCATACATTAATCGTAAAATTAAAAAATCTTCTAATGCGAAACCTACAGAGTCAAAAATAGTAATTTCATCAGGCTTTCTATCTATAGGCTTTCCAGTTTTAATTATATTCCAAATTTCAGTCACTTTAAAATCTTTACTCATATGCTGAATTTCTCCTTCTATACGACTTTGAGGCTCAAACTCAACATATACATCTCCCATATTAAGAACTTCTGAATCTAGTTCAGTTTTACCTGGGCAGTCTCCTCCAACTCCATTTATATGAACACCTGGTTCAACCATATCCGGTGTAATAATTATAGCATTTCTCTTGTCTGCAGTAACAGTTGTTAATTTCTTCTATACCTAGTATGTGATGAAATGCAAGGGATTGGAATTCACTTTGGCAACCATTTCCTATAAGTGCCATTTTTTTGGATTAGGCTTAGCTAAATACTTAGCAGCCATTACTGAAGTAGCTGCCGTACGAATAGCAGTTGTTAATGTTAGT
Organism: Paraclostridium sp. AKS73; assembly: GCF_025671395.1. Taxonomy (NCBI): domain Bacteria; kingdom Bacillati; phylum Bacillota; class Clostridia; order Peptostreptococcales; family Peptostreptococcaceae; genus Paraclostridium; species Paraclostridium sp. AKS73. The sequence continues at coordinate 34,971 of NZ_JAIXHU010000003.1, forward strand.
TCACTTAAAAATAACGGGAATCCAGTTGATACTTCTGCTAAAAGTCCTATACCCATTACTGTTAAATAATTATGTTTAGGATTTTCCGGATGTCCATTTACATATTTAAATGAATAAGTTTCTGAATCACCTATAGGCATTAATTCAAGTACTCCTATATCACTATGATGTGCAGTTCTTGGCATTTTTTGAAACTCATTCCAACGTCTGTAATCACTTTCTAGATATGGAACAAGACGTTTCATAACATTTTTTGGTCCAACGTTTTTTAAATACTTTGCCATAGTAGGCAAATCAATATATCTTGTTTTTAATGTTTCCATTTTAACACCTCTCATATAATTTTTAATTTAACATTAATACTTAAGCTTAATAATTATATAAAATGTCTAAAATGATGAATTGTAGTAAAATAAATTTTAATTCTGAAAATTTTTTAACCGTATCAGATTATTAGATTTACGTCAATCATTATTAAAATACATCATGACCTCCAAATTCTAAATACTTTAAAATATGATACATCATTATTTATAATTTCAAAAACTCAAAAACAATTATCCATTATAAAAATATTATTTGTATTATTTTTAATTATATCTTTGATTTCCTTTAGGGTTAAACATGTAATTATATTAATTTATATTTAATGAAATTGAAATTTCCAAATTATCCTCGTTATTTTTTTCACTTTTACAACTATATAATTTTATATAGATCCTTATAAAACTGTAAACTATAAAAAGCCATTTAGTTTTATCAACTATAATGGCTTTTGTTCATATTTTAATTAAATTCAATACTAGTTCTTGGGCTAAGCGTAGTTCCCCAAATAGAGACATTTATATTCTTAGATAAAGGAACATTATGTTCGTCTATAACAGTTCTCCACCATTCCCAAGCTAGTCCAGTACATTCTCTAGCTAAAATATTTATATTTTTAGAATTAGCTTCTAATGGTATTACTGTTGAAAAATGAGCAGTTCTATCATTGTTGCTTCCATTCCATATTTTATGAGTTAAAACTTCATTCCCATTTTCATCGTAAGATACTTCATCCCAAGATACATCAAATTGAGCAACATATGCTCCACTGTGATCTAAATTAATTTTTCCTTTAGAGTACTCAGTGCTTGTAGTCTCTATATAATCTGTTTTATTGTGTACTGCAGCAATTGAGTTATCTTTTAAGAAAGTACTTGTATATGAAATTGGATATGCAGGATTTTTCAAGCTAAAAGTAGCATTATTTTTTATAACGTTTCTTATTTCATCAAAATCTTTACTTATTATTTTATTATGTTCTTGTGCATCTCCACCTAAAACAACAGCTGTAAATGAACTATTATCATATATATCTTGATACTGAGAACTGTTACTCACATTATTATTTTTTATCAATGCTTTAAAAGCAGATTGAACATCTTTACTTTTAGATGTAGTTTCTAGTTTTACATATATAGTTCTACCATAAGCTACATTAGACACCATAAGTGGTGGGGTTTCATTACTTACACCTTTTCTAACTAATTCTTTAAAAGTTACATTATCGTCAAATAATTCAGAAGGATTGTTTGGAAGCTGTGCACTTACAGTGTAAAATATTTGTTTATATGCTGCTATCATAACCTTCTTTTCTCCATTTGATATTGCATTGAAATCTATTCCAAGTGAATTATCAAGCAACTTTGCGTTAATATTAAGTGCATTAGAAATTTGAGATTTGCTATATACCATAGATTCTGTATATTGTGTTCTAGCAGGTAATGTATGTGTCTGAGAGTTTTTATCGCTCCAATTAGATACTAATTCATCAACGGCCCCTGATACATTTGAATATGTTGGATTTTGAACATTGGTAGTATTTTCTTTTTTCATTCCAGGTAAATCAATACTTATATCAATAGGCTTTCTCTTACACATTAAAATATTAGGTCTATTTTCTACAAAAGAGTCATCTGCAAGTTGCAGAGCTCCTGGATATGTACGATCTGTTACAGAATCTATAATAGATATATCTACTGGAGATGTTGTTAATGTTTTTTTATTTCTTTCAACTACAATAAATTTATTATTGGTCTTAAATCCTTCTCTTGGAGTTACATTTTCAATACTGTCCCCCTTGCTAGCTAATACTTCATTTTTATTATAACTTAAATTTGCTATACCGTTATCTATTTCTTCACTGTTTGGACTTTGTGCAAAGCTTGTAAGCGTATTAAAACCAATGCCTATAACGATAGTAAAACATGTGACTATGTTTTTTATATTCTTGTGCTTTATCATAATTTACCGCCCTCCTCTATTATATATGTACGGCTATATATATTAAAAACTTATAGTAAATGTTAAATTTTTAATAAAATTAAAAAAAGAGGTTCCCTGTATAAGGCAATCTCTTTTTCATTTAACTGCTTACTAAAAACTTATGTTTTTTATAATTGACTTTTAGGTTTTAAGTCAGATTGGCTTAAATGCTTTCTTATAATATACACAGTTCCATCTTTCTTAAATTCTGCTTCATATGAATATCCATATTTTTCAACCTCATAATAGTCCAGTATCTTAACTTTATCCCCCGACTTTAAAGATATAGTTTTAGTGTTTGTTTCACTTCCATCAATATGAGCTTTAAGTCTTCTATTTTTTGCTATACAAGCAATATCATTTATTTCAAATTCTCTTTTTATCATGTATTCTCCTTAGTGTAATTTAATACAATTTTATTTATTATAAAAGACCTTGATTTTTATATGTTTGCAAAGTTTTTATTATATAGCTTAATGTCCAAAATTCCTTGTCCATTTTTTCTGATATTAGTAATAACCCATCAATTAATTGTTTTTCTTTAAAGTTTTCTAAAAGAATCATGATGCTTATACTATTTATTTCACCATCTTTTGTATCTAATGTTCTAGATTTTTTTACGAACTCATTTTGCATAGCTAATTTTATTGAGTCTTCAAGTTTCTCACTTACATCTAATTTAGGCATTTCATCAAATATCTTAACATCTGATGAGTTAAATTTAATATTTACAGCTTTGCTTAAATCTGTAGATAAAAATATAGTGTTTTTAAATTGAGCTCCTGAAAAGTCTACACCTTCTAAATTTACTGAATCAAACACAGTGTTTTCAAATTTAGCTTTTTTTAACTTACTCTTTTTTAGGTTACTTCCAATTAACTCTGCATTTTTAAATGTGCATCCATAAAAATTACAAGATTTGAAATGAGCTCCTCTTAAACTTGTAAAGTTAAAATTAGACCCTGAAAAATCACTATTGTAACAATTACTTCTCTTTAAATCTTGATACATAAAATTTTTATTCAGTTTTTGTATCTTATTGTATTTTAAACCTTGCTCCATATTCTGTTTTCTTACCATCTTGTCCTCCGCATTCTTTTTTGTATATTAAAAACCCTTATACCTAGTGATATAAGAGTTTGAAATTACTTATAATTGGTTGCGGGAGCAGGACTCGAACCTGCGACCTTTGGGTTATGAGCCCAACGAGCTGCCAACTGCTCCATCCCGCGATATTTAATTTATCTAATATAATAATATCACATTAAATACAATCCTGCAACAACATAATAACTATTTTATGTACTTTTAACTTTTTTTAATACTTTTCATATTATATAAAGTATTAAATTTTAATTGCGGTGGTGTGTTTATATATGAAAGCAAATTTAGTATGTAAAGGTGGAGGAATGAAAGGTATAGCATTAGTTGGTTCTATAGCATGTCTAGAAGATAGCGGTTATGAGTGGGATAGATTAGCTGGTACTTCAGCTGGAGCTTTAGTTGCTTCATTATTGTCTGTTGGATATACATCATCTGAAATCGAAGAAATTTTATATGATATAGATTATCCTAAGTTTAAAGATAAAAATATTTTTCAATTTATTCCCTTTGCAGGAGATTTATTGAGTGTTACATTTCATAAAGGAATTTATTCAGGAAAATACTTAGAGGATTTTTTACATGAAAAATTTAAACAAAAAGGAAAAACCAAATTTAAAGATGTTTCCGCTAATGGAGAAAGTAGACTTAAAATGATAGCTTCAGATGTAACTAGAAAAAAGTTACTAGTTTTACCAGATGATTTAATTGACTACGGTTTAGATCCTATGGAGTTTGAAATATCTAAAGCCGTTAGAATGAGCGTAAGCATACCCCTTTATTTTTATCCAGTTGAATTAAAGTATGCTAATAAATCATGCTTTGTAGTAGATGGAGGCCTACTTAGTAACTTTCCTATATGGATATTCGATACAAACTGTAATTCTAAATATCCAACAATTGGACTTAACTTGTCTGAAGATACAAATCAAGAAATTCATGAGTCTAAAAACCCAATTCATTACTTACTAGACATTGTAAAAACTTCACTCTATACAAATGAAGATGTCTATTTTAAAGAAAAAGATTCCTTGAGAATTATAAATATTCCTACATTAAATGTTTCTGCAACAGACTTTAATCTTCCAAAGGAAACTATGGAAGAACTCTATAAGTCTGGGTATAAGGCTTCTCAAGCATTCGTAGTTAATAGATACTTAGAAACTTATATATCAAAATATGGCTTTAATTAAAATAAATAAAAGGTGATACTTATTTTACTAGAAAATTATCACCTTTTATATTTTACCAGCTAATTACATTTCGTGTTGCTATATCTTTATATCTATTTAAATTTATCTGATTTGATTTTTCAGAATTAACGCAATTATACATAAGTAGATCCTCTTCTAATTCTTCAAGTATATCTATATCTTTTCTTATATAACTTTCTAATCTATATAATGTTGAATCAACTCTAGATTTGATTAACTTCATATTTCCCATAAATTAATTTTAGTTTGCAGATGAAGATGCACTCACCGCAGCTATCATAGCTACCATAATAGCAATTTCAATAGCTATTATTATTTCTAAAAATATATTATTTGTTATTATGTCTAAATTACCTTCTTCTTTGAAACAATCAGCATATGCAGAAGCGACAATAGCAGCACTTATTATATTCCTATTGTTCTTACCTAGTGCCCAATTTCCAAAGCCTTTTATATCTTTTAACTTATCAGATACCTCTTTTATCTGTTTAACTAAAATTTCTTCGTCACATTCTAATAATGATATGGCTCCTATTAGTGGATATCCATATCCATCTATTTTACAATTATTAGTTTCTAAAAGTCTTTTTATTCTTAATACTTTATTTAAGCTTTCTTCGTTTTTATTTTTATCAAAAGCCATTATATGTGAAAGTGATTGAAGATTATTAGATTTGTAGAATCCTTTTGAGTTAAGAACTTTATAACAGTTTTCCATATATTCTAAATCACTATCTAAATTTTTTGAGTTTATAGCTATAAGCGCTGCCCTACAATAATCATCACTAGATGTTAAAAATGGATGGTTATTTTTCATAAAGTCATATACATATTTAGTTCTATAAATAGCTGTATCTATATCTACCTTATTTTTATTTTCATCTATTATAATAGCTGTAAATGGTAAATATGTATCGTTGAAAAATTTATTTTCTTTTAACTTGTTATAAGTATTTAATATTGAATTAAATGACTCTTCTTTGTTTTCTTTATTAGATAATAAATTTGATAAATAAAACAAACTATGTCCTCTAAAATTTGAAAATATTCCTGTATTATTTTTAATCACTTCTATACCTTCTTCAACTTTATTTGGTATTATATGCTCATTTTTTATTGTAGATGATAATATACAACTTTGTTGTATCATTCCCATTTGCCAAGAACCTTTTACCTCTTTTATTTTTCATTATTATGTATTAATAAATCTACCTTATTATCTATTACAATTTCTACCATAACTTTATCCCTCTCCCCTATAAATTATTATTTAATTTTATATGTATAAGTTTATCATATAGATATATTTATACATAATCTTTTTATCTATTTTTTAAATTTTCTCAAAATTCAAACATACACTTTATATTTTTTTTAATAATATTAATTAGAACTAACTTAACTATTTAAACATCAAAATAATTTATTAAAGTAGGAGGTACGATGGGAAATTTTCTTAATAAGTGGAACAATATTAGTTTGGTTAAAAGAATTTTAGTTGGTTTGATTATAGGAATATTGCTAGCATTAACTATACCTAATATAGCTAAACCAATAGTTATTTTCGGATCACTATTCGTTGGAGCTCTAAAATCAGTCGCTCCGATTCTTGTGTTTTTCTTAGTAATGTCCGCTATTTGTCAACACAAGCAAGGTCAACAAACTAATATGAAATCAATAATATTTCTTTATCTTTTAGGTACATTTTTAGCAGGGTTGGTTGCTGTTATCGCAAGCTTTTTATTCCCTATAACACTAACTCTTGGTTCTGGCGTTAGTAAGATGGCTCCTCCCGGTGGAGTTATCGAGGTTTTAAAATCACTAATTATTAACGTTGTTGATAATCCTGTAATGGCACTTTACAATGCTAATTATATCGGTATTTTATCTTGGGCTTTAATTATAGGGCTTGCACTTAAAAACGCTTCTTCATCTACTAAAACAATGATTTCAAACATCTCTGATGCACTATCTCAAGTAGTAAAATGGATAATTAATTTTGCTCCTCTTGGAATTATGGGGCTAGTATTTGATAGTATATCTACTCAAGGAATAGAATCCTTGCTTAGCTATGGACAATTAATTATATTATTAGTCGGTTGTATGCTTTTTATAGCACTTGTAGTAAATCCACTTATAGCTTTTGTTGGAATTCGTAAAAACCCTTATCCACTTGTCTTTAAATGTTTAAAAAACAGTGGACTTACAGCATTTTTTACTCGTAGCTCAGCTGCAAATATACCTGTTAATATGCAATTATGTAAAGATTTAAATTTGGATAAAGATACTTATTCAGTCTCTATACCACTTGGAGCTACCATTAATATGGGTGGAGCTGCAATTACAATTTCTATATTAACACTTGCAGCAGTTCATACCCTTGGAATAGAAGTAAATATTATTATGGCTTTATTACTTAGTTTATTATCCGCCATAAGTGCTTGTGGAGCTTCAGGAGTAGCTGGCGGTTCGCTTTTATTAGTACCTCTTGCATGCAGCTTGTTTGGTATCCCAAATGACATAGCAATGCAAGTCGTAGGAGTAGGATTTATAGTTGGTGTAATTCAAGATTCTTGTGAAACAGCTATAAATTCATCTACTGATGTTTTATTCACAGCTGTAGCTGAATTTTCAAAACTACGTAAAGAAAATAAATAATCATAGTTAAAAATGCGGTATAAGTTTATATACCGCATTTTTACTATTTACACTGTTTACTTTTTGTCACTTATCACAAAACCTATTTTATAAATAATCCTCACTTTTCTTATTATCTATAATTGAATGACTACGTGACAGTCCACACGACATTGCATCTACTTCTGTTGTATTTATATCTTCAACTTCATGCTTTGTAGTTTTTACAATATGAGCTTCATCCTTATATTCATCAGTCCTATCATATAACTTGTGATTGACTAACATTTTTACTAGGCAAAATGCTAATGCTATCATAAAGAATAATATTGGAAAACCTGCAACAGTTGCGATTTGTTTAGTTGCATCTATACCACTAATTTTACCTCCTGCACAAATTAGGTTTACAATAGCCATAGAAGCCATTAATACTCCCCAAAATATATTTATTTTATAGGAAGTCTTAGTTTTTTCATTATTATCTGATTTTATTGATAGTCTTGTTATAGTTGTTGTAACAGAATCGCACATTGTAACTATTGAAATAAATATAGCCACTATAAAAAATATAGATAGTATTTTTACAAAAGGATATTTTGTTAAGAAAGCGAATAGTGATACTTCCATTCCTGAACTTTGTATGGATGACCATAAATCTCCATATGAAAGCTCTTGGTGTATAGCCGCTCCTCCAAATATAATAAACCATATCATACCAAATAATGCTGGTATTATTAAATTCATTACCATGAATTCTCGTATAGTTCTTCCTTTACTTATCATAGCAAAAAACATTCCATTCAATGGTGCGTAGGCTAACCATATAGCCCAGTAATATATAGGCCACCATCTAGGCCAATCAGATCCATCAATAGGACTTAAGTAAGTTGATATTTGCAAAAAATTACTTGCAAAATTGCCTAAAGATTGTGTTCCTAGAGATAGTATAAATGATGTCGGTCCTAATACAAATATAAAAACCATAAGTCCTATAAATAACTTTGTATTTTTATCTGATATCCATTTGATTCCTTTATCTATTCCAGTTATGCTAGATATTATATATGTTATAACTATTATGGTTACAATTGTAATCCACGTAAATTTATTATTAGGAACTCCAAGTATTATATTTAGCCCCTTGCTAATCTGCATAGTTCCTACTCCCAATATAGCAGCTACTCCGCCTGCCATAGCAAATAAACAAATATTATCAATTAAAGACTCTAATCTATAATTTACCTTTTTATTAAACAATGGGTATAATACAGAACTTACTCTACATGGTAATTTCATATTATATATTGCAAAAGCTATACATACTCCTGATATGGCATACATTGAATACGGGTAAAACGTCCAGTGTGTAAAAGATGTATTCATTGCAAACATTGCTGCAGACTCACTTCCTGGAATTATACCTATAGATTCTGGAGGATTCATAAAATGGGTTATGGGCTCTGCTATTCCCCAAAATAATATACCTGTACCTATACCCGCTGTTAATGATATACAAAACCAATTCCAATAACTCATAGTTGGATGTGCATCTTTTCCCCCTAATTTAATAGATCCATATTTTGAAAACATTAACCAAAAACATATAAATAAAAAATACAGCAGATAATTGAAATAACCATCCAAAGCTTTTAGTAGCCCATGTTACTATGTTATTTTCAATGTTATACAACATATTCGGTTTAATAATCCCTATTGTAATAACAAAAAAGAATATTAGCGTCATAGGTATCATAATAGACCTTCTTACTTTCACACATTTTCTACATTTTTATTTACCACAACATACCTCCTAATTTTTTCAATAAATACTATACTAATAATTTATATGCGTTAGTATATAATAAATAATAAAAAGGAATGCATTAATACATTCCTTTTTATTACTTATTTATTTAAACCCTTTATAGTATTAACTATTTTTTGTGTGTTTGCAGCAAAAGCATTATTTATAAATAAAACTTCATTTGCATTCTTTTCTTTTACTAATTTTTCTAAGCTTCCCTTATAATGTCTAGAATCTATAACTATTACCTCTTTATAGTGAGGTATTAAAAATGGAACAAATGCATTACCATAAGATTCTTTTACTACAACCAATTTTTTATTATTTTTAGCATCCTTATTTTTTATATCTATTCTTGGAAAATCTCCATGTAGGAAAACTGAGTAAGCATTAGATCCTTTAGCATAATCTGCATATAAAGTCGTCTTAAGAGGTTTATTGGGATTTTCTTTTTCATATCTATAAACACTATAATCACAAGGAATTTTATAATAATCCACTTTATCTGGATTGTTTTTAATCTTACTATCTTGTGTTTGCGCATATAATGTTCCTAAAAAGCCTTCTTTAGTATATTTGTCATACTCCGATAGTTCTGCAGGTTTAAATCCTGCTTCTTTTGCAATGATTGATATGCATAGTATGCACCTAATGAAGTCCAGTGATGATCAGTATTAAAGTATATATACTCCTCTTTATGCTTTTTCAAGTTATCATAAGCATCTACAGTCTTTACATCTTTGTCCATATTTTTATATATACTGTCTATAGAATCTTTTTCTGATTTTGACATATCTTTATATTTTCAGGTAGTCCAAATTCAACATGAGTTGGGACTACCATATTATAAACTTGCACATCTTTTCCCAATGCTTTTTTATGTTCAGATATAATTTGAGAATATTCTTTTTCTCCAGCTTTATTTTCATTAAAAATCTCAAAAGCCTTATTTCCTACAGTAATAACTGATCCTGATTTTTCAGCAGTTGCATTACTATCAGTTTTATTACTTTCTGATGTATCTACTTTTTGTTCAGAACTACTACCTTCTTTACTAGAATTTATGGCATCTTTATTTGAGCACGCTACAACTTGACTCGCAATAATAAGTACTAAACACATTGCTAATATTTTTCTTGTTGATGGTTTTATTTTTTATTCATTTTATTACCTCTCTATTTATATAATTTTATTTCATCTTCACCTTGTCTTATTCCCTTTGATTCATTTATGTGAGAATATATCTGTAAAAATTTATCTCTAAATGGAAATGTGTCATTATAAAAATTTTCAATTCCTTTAAAGTACTCTCCAGAGAATAGTGATTCTTTTGTATACTTAGGAAATTTTGCTAATTCTCTTTTTTCTATCTCTGATACTGTTTTTTTTGGGATAATTACTGATAAAACAGAAAACATTATCAAGGTTGCCACAAATATAAATATATTTATTTTATTTAATATTTTACTTAATTCATTTTTTCGTTTCTCTTGTCTTTTTAATTTACGGCTCATAAGACCTCCTAAAACCTAAAATATAAAAATGGATTGTAGCTGCTTGCTATTAACATTGAAGTACAGCAAATCATTATAACTACATTTAATAGAACTTCTACAACTTGTCCAAATATTTTTATTCTACTTTGTCCTATATATTGTTTAAGATATGGATATATAGGGGTACTCGCAACTATAGCTATTAAAATCCAATATATATTGTTTGTAAAAACTAACTTTAGCTCATTATTTGTAAACTCATTATTTGTAAATCCAAATAATATCTTTATATATTCAAAAGCTCTATTTACATCTGTAAAGTAAAATAAAGTCCATCCAACTAAAAGTGCAACAATCAGATATATATGTGAAAATATTTTTGGTATTTTGTTTAAAACTCTAAATAAAATCTTTTTTTCTAAATATACTAATATACCAAAATAAAGACCCCAAAGTATAAAGTTCCAACTAGCTCCATGCCATATACCAGTTAAAAACCATACAACGAATAAATTAAATATAATGTTTTTTCTATTTCCACCTAATGGTATATATACATAGTCTCTAAAGAAACTTCCTAATGATATATGCCATCTTCTCCAAAATTCAGTTGCAGATTTTGATATATACGGATAGTTGAAATTCTCCATGTATGTAAATCCAAACATCTTCCCAAGCCCTATCGCCATGTCTGAGTATCCAGAGAAGTCAAAATATATTTGTATAGTAAACATTGCAATTCCAAACCAAGCTTCAAGAACAGTTATACTAGATAAATCTGAATTCATATATTGAGTTACAAACTGTCCTGCTACATTTGCAATTAATACTTTCTTTGCAAGACCTATAGTAAACCTACTTATTCCTCTACTAAAATTTTCTACAGTAATAACTCTACTTTCAATTTCTTCTTCTACATCTGAATATCTAACTATTGGTCCTGCAACTAATTGGTGGTACAGAGATACATACATCAAGAACTTAGAGAAATTTTTCTGTGCTTTAACATCTCCCTTATATACATCTACTGTGTATGATAAAGTTTGAAATGTGTAAAAAGAAATTCCTATAGGCAATGAAAACTTAGGCATTTCTAACGATAAATTAAATATAGTATTTAAATTTTCATATAAAAATGCACTATATTTAAAAGTAATTAATAATCCTAAATTAATACATATAGATGATAATAAACCTATTTTAGCTAACTTAGTTCCTCTATACTTTTCAATAAATAGTCCATGTCCATAATCTACTAAAGAACTAAATATTAAAAGAAATATCCATACCGGTTCTCCCCAAGCATAAAATGCTAAAGAAAAAATAATCAAAATAAAGTTTTTCCATTTTCTGCTCTTAACTGCATAATACAGAATAAGATTAATAGGAAGAAATAAGTAAAGAAATAACGTATTTGAAAATACCATAACCCACCTCCATTAGTTTTTATAATCTTAAATTCCTTAACCTTAGCGTTAATTTATCATCGTTAAGTGACATTTATGTTACAGTTAAAAATAGAAAAATCCAACTCTAAAATAGAGTTGGATTTTTAATTATTTGATCTTTTACAATATATTAAATTCAGCTTTACTTCCTTTTGCTGTAGATACTACTTCTAACTTAGCATCTATTCTTTCTTTTAATTCTTCAACATGTGATATTATACCTACTAACCTTCCACCTCTTTGAAGTTCAAGTAAACTATCAATTGCGTTATCTAGTGATTGCGGATCTAATGTTCCAAATCCTTCATCAACAAACATAGTATCAAGGGATACTCCTCCTGCATTTGATTGAACTACATCTGAAAGTCCTAGTGCCAAAGATAAAGATGCTTTGAAACTTTCTCCTCCTGATAATGAGCTAACATCTCTAGAGCTGTCTGTATAGTTATCGTAAATTTCTAGTTCTAAACCTTTTTGCCCCGCTCCTTTGCTCTTACTTTTCTTTCTTATTAAGGAGAATCTATCACCTGTCATTTTTTCAAGTCTTATATTTGCCGCTTCTATTATATCTTCAAAGTATGAAGCTAATATGTATCTTTCAAAAGATATATATGGAGATTTTTTACCATTGCCAAATCAGCTAATTCTCCTACAACCTTATACTCTTCTTCTATAGCTTTAAACTTAGCATTTAAACTTTCTACATTTTTAAGTATAGATTTATTGTTTTCTAATACTGAGTAAAGTTCTCTAAGTCTAAGCTCTAAACCTTTCTTTTCTTCTTGAAGTTTCTTTAGCTTTTCATCAATACTATCTATATCAATAAAAGATAAATCTTTAGTTTTAATAACTATGTCTTCTTTTTTAGATTTAAGTAAATTTAAATTTAAATAATAATCTTCTACTTCTTTTTCTAAGTCTTTAATTAAGTAAATCTTTGATTTAAACTCCTCATAGTTATTAAAATCATTAAATCCTAAGTTTTTTAATAAAGTATTAAATTCTAACTTTATCTTTTCTACATTAGTCTTTAATTCTTCTATATAATCTTTAATTTGCTTAGATTTAGAAGTTTCACCTTCTAATTGTCTTGAAATATTTTCGTTATCTTCTCTTAACTTTATTAATTTTTTGGCTATCATCTAACTCTTTAGATTTAATGTTTATTAAATTTTCAAGAGTTTTTATATCTAAGATGTCATCAGGAATTTTTTCTTTATAATTTTTTATATTGAATTTTACTTCGCCTACTTCTTCTCTTAATTTTTTTCCTCTTCATCTAATGTGCTTAATTCTTTTTCGATTTCTATAATACTATTTTCTATAGTTTGATTTTTTCATCTATACTCTTTTTCAAGGATAGTTTTTCGTTTATTTTTATAAGACCCTTATTTAAATCATCAATATTAGCCTTTAATTCAAGACCCTTTAACTTAACTATTTCATCTGTATTCTCTGAATATTTTTCATCTATATTTAAAGTTTTTGAAAACTTCGATAAACTATTGCTTACAATATCAAAATAATTTTTACAGTCAGTATTTAATTTAGTTAATTCATTTATTATTAAGTTGTATTCTTTTTCAGATTTCTCTAATTTTTCTTTAGCTATTTTTAATTCTTCCTTTGTTGGAACTACTAAGCTTTTACTTATAACCGCTGGACTTGGATGATTTTTAGATCCACATACTGGGCAAGGTTTATTTTCTTTTAAATTAGCTGCTAATATCCCTGCTTGTTCCTTTTTATATATTTCATCCATAGCTTCAAAGCTTTTCTTATAATCTTTATATATCTGCTCTATTTTTTCATACTCTTTATTTAATTTAATATGATTTTCTTTAAGATTTTTATAATTTATTATAGATTTATATAAATCTCTAAGTTCTTGCCTAGTTTTTTCTTTATTAGAAATCTCATTCTCTATTTCTACTTTTTTAGTTTCTAACGTACCTATTTCTTTTAACTTATTTTCATTTTCTAATTTTTCTTTTTTTTAATTTTTCGTTATTTTTTTTATTATTTTCTATTTTAAATTTGACTTCATCCAAACTTTTATTTTTAGTAATTAAACTATCTTTTAGTTCATCAAATTCTGCTATCTTAGGTTTTATATCTTCTAAGTTCTTTATTTGTGATTTTAGTTCATCTCTTTCAGGTTCTTTAGCTTCTTCTATTTTTAAGTTTGATTTTGCTATATCAGCTTCTTTATTTAGTCTTTCAGTATTTAATAGAGTTTCTTCATATGATTTTTTCTTTGTTCTAATATATTTTCATTTTCTATTAATTTATCTTCTATGTATTTAACTTCTTTGGCACTTTTACATTTATTTATAGTTTCTTTTTTATTTCAAATTCTTTTTCTTTATTTATAAGATTTAATAAACTATTATCTATTTTTTCTTTTTCTTTCAATAAATTGTTATTGTTTTCTATTTTTACTTTTCCTTATTTATAAGTTCTAGTTCATTATATAAAGCTTTATCATCTTCATTTAAATTTTTATAAGCTTCACTATCCTTTGATATAAAATCTTTTAATTTTTCTATAACAAAAGGAAAATCTACATATTCTCCAATGGATATATCATGCTCACCTTTTATATTTTTTAAGTTAGTTTGCATTTCATCCTTACTTTTGTTTCTGTTTTTGCTTAAACTGATAGCTTTTTCTTTGAGATCTATCTGTATTTTTTCAAAATCATAAGTGTTAAATATTTTTCTAAAAATACCTTCTCTTTCTAATGAATCTGCTAATAATAATTTTTTAAACTCACCCTGTGGTAGCATAACAATTTGTTTAAACTGATCTCTAGTTATACCCAATATCTCAATTAATTTATTTGTTACATTAGTAACTTTAGTTATAACCTTTCCATCTGGTAATGTAAGTGTTGCATCTGCACTTTTTTCTGTAAATCCTTCACCTCTTGATTTTTCTTTTTTGCTTTGGAACTCTATTTACTATATATCGTTCACCTTTTAATTCAAATTCTAATTCAACAAAAGTTTCTACATCATCATCTGCAAAATGACTTCTCAAAGAGTCTGTCTCTCTTGACTCTCCGCTAGCCTCTCCGTATAAGGCATAGCTTATAGCATCAAATATAGTAGTTTTACCTGCTCCTGTTTTTCCTGATATCACAAATATGTTTCTACCATTAATTCTTCAAAATCTATAACTTGCTTATCTGCATATGGTCCAAAGGCACTTATGGTTAACTTTATAGGTCTCATTATTTCACCTCACTTTTTAAAACTTCATTTATAGTATTCATTAAAACTACTTCTTTTTCTTCTGTATAATCTCCGCTACCTAAATCTTCATAAAACTCTTTAAATAGCTCTAGCTTACTTTTTCTCTTATATTCATCTTTTGCTGAAGTTTTATCTTCACTAATTTCCCTTTTTCTCTCTCTTGTTATTAACATAGTATTTGGATAAACTGCTCTTAACTTTTCCATTGGATTTATAAGTTCTCCATCATCTGTTAATATAGCTTGTATATAATCTTCTTTTCCTTCTTCTAATTCTCTAGCTTCCTCTATTAAGTCTTCTATATTCCCTTTTATAACTCTTAAATCTCTTACTGGCTTTAAACATTTAAAATCTATATTTATTGCATCTTTATTGTTTATATCTAATATGTATACTCCTTTTTTTGTTTAACTTCTGAGAAAGAATACTTTAATATTGATCCTGAGTACTTCATTTCTTCTCTTCCAATTTTTTGTCTTCCATGAAGATGACCTAGAGCTACATAATCAAAGTCATCAAATATTTTACCATCTATTAAATCTGTCCCTCCTATTGATAGAGGTCTTTCAGATTCTGATGTTTCAAGATTTGCTACTTCATATTTATTTTCAATACACTCTATTGCATCTTCTCTTTTCATAGTAACGTATCCATGTCCTACTAGGATATTTACTTCTTCATAATTTATATCTTCCTTAATTTTTTCTACTACGAATTTCATTGCA
This sequence comes from Paraclostridium sp. AKS73, assembly GCF_025671395.1. Lineage (NCBI taxonomy): Bacteria > Bacillati > Bacillota > Clostridia > Peptostreptococcales > Peptostreptococcaceae > Paraclostridium > Paraclostridium sp. AKS73. Next base: position 50,960 of record NZ_JAIXHU010000003.1, read on the forward strand.
TCATTATGGCTTTTAATTTCTTTTTCATCTGAAATTTTTCTTGTTAATGCAGGATCCTTATATGGAATTAAATAAAAGTTTACATTTTTTTCTCCATCTTTTACAACTACATGCTTGTATAGTTCATCGTCTCTACCCGCTATATATAATCCGTGCTTTTCTAAAATTTGACTTCCAAAGCTTAGTCTTTCTCCACCATCATGATTTCCTGATATAGCCAATACTTTTACTTTTTTATCAATTATTAAATTACTTAAAGTTTCATTTAATAATTCTACAGCTTCCACAGGCGGAATTGACCTATCGTATACATCCCCTGCTATTATAAGTACTTCTGGCTTTTCTTTTTCTATTAAATCTATTAATCTATTTAAAATGTATTTTTGATCTTCAATCATTGAAAATTCATTTACTATTTCCCAATATGCCAATCACTTGTGTGAATAATTTTCATAAATTTCCTCCTTAAGATTTTATATAATTGATTATATCATAAAAAGCCTTCATTTAAATGAAGGCTTATTTATTATGTATCACTTTCTAATTCTTCGATAAAAGCATCTACAATATTTGAATCAAATTGAGTCCCTGAGTTTTTTCTTAATTCTTCTATTGCTTGTTTTTTTGACATTGCTTTTCTATATGCTCTATCACTTGTCATTGCATCAAATGAATCTACAACAGATATTATCCTTGACAATAATGGGATTTCCTCTCCTTTTAATCCTAATGGATATCCATTTCCATCGTATCGTTCATGGTGAGTTAAAATCCCATAAGCTACATGAGATAAATCAGGTGTGCAATTAGCTATTCTAAATCCTTTTTCACTATGATTTTGGATTAAACCATATTCCTCTTGAGTAAGAGGTCCCGGTTTTTCTATTATGCTTTCACATACCCCGATTTTTCCTATATCATGTAGATATGCCAATAGTTTTAACTCTCTAATTTGTTTATTATTTAAGTTTAATTTTTTTCCTATTTTGTATGCATATTCTACAGTCCTACTAGTATGATCTCGTGTTTCTAAACTCTTTTCCTCTAGTGTTTTTTGTAGAGATTTCATTATGTAATTTTTTCTACTCTCTTTTGATAGTAACTTTTCTTGATACATTGTATCTTCTGCTTCTTTTATTAAATCTTCTATGCTTAATTTATTGTCAACTTTTGTTGAGACTCCTAATGCTATACTTATTTTCATGGAATAGTTACTAGCCTTTTTACAATTTTCTAAAATAGTATTATATGTACTTTGGGCACAAATGGAATTTGTGTTTGGCATAAGAATTACAAATTCATCTCCACCCCATCTAAAAATAAGATCCCTTTCATTACAACTATTTTTAAAATTTCTGAAATTTTTATAATCAATTTATCCCCTTCTAAATGGCCTTTTGTATCATTTAATTTTTTTAATCCATTTGCATCTCCAATTATCATACTTAGAGGATAAAATTTTTCATTATTTAAAATTTTTATTTGTTCTTCAAAATATGCTCGATTAAAAAGTCCCGTTAATTTATCTGTATAACTCATTTGTCTTAACATATTTTCTAATTCTTTTCTTTTTGTTATGTCTCTTGATACGCCTACTACGCCTACTACTTCATTTCTTTTATTTATTACAGGTGTTTTTATACTTTCAAAATATGTAACTTCTTTTTACTATTTTTATTTTTAATTTAGAATATATATTTTTTTACTTTCTATCGCTTCTTTATCTTTTTTATAAGATACTCTGATAAGTTTTTATCTTCACTTAGTTCTAAATCTGTTTTTCCTATAACATAACTTTTATCTCTTTCATAAAACCTTTCAAAGAAAGCATTATTTCCTCCTACATATTTCCCTTCTATATCTTTATAAAACACTATGTCTGGTATGCTGTTTATTATAGTTTCCATTAAGTTCTTTTGATAAATATTGTCTTCTTCATATTGTTTAAACTCTGATATATCGTGTATTATACCTGTTACTACAATTATTTCTTTGTCTTTGTCAAGTACAGGGGTTAAATAAGCTTTGGTTATTTTGTTTTTATGCTTATTTTCAAATGTCATAGGTTGTTTGCTGTCTAGTACTTTTTTATAGTTCATATCAAACATTTTAGCTATTTCTACAGGGTATATATCTTTATTGAATTTACCTATGATATCTTCTTTCTTTATTTCTTTACTTATATATGTGTCTTTAAATTTTTGGTTTATATCTAGAAATGCTCCTTCTTTTGATTTTATCCATATAGGTATAGGCAGCGTATTGAATATTAAATCCATTAAATTTTCTTTCATAATTTTTTCCTACTTCCTTTTACATATCATATCACTTATATATTACTTTAAATCATATATTTTTTCATTTGGTAAATTTTGGTTTAAAAAGTAATTATATATATTACGATTCAAAATATATAGCATATTTTATTTATTTATATTATTATATTAAAATGAAATAAAATTTTAAGGAGAATTTTTTATGCCATTTACATTAGCTCATCCAGCTGTAGTAATTTTTTTCAAAAAACAAAAACTTTAGTTCATTAGGATTGATTCTAGGCTCTATGGCACCAGATTTTATATATTTTTTATTATTTAATCCAAGCAGTGATTTAGGACATACACTATTAGGATTTTTAATTCTTAATCTTCCAATATGCTTTTTGTTAAACTACCTAATATTAAAGTTCATAAAAAATCCATTTATAATTAATCTCCCTTCTAAGATCTGTAACTATTATACATATCTTATAAATTATGATTTTAATTTTAAAAGTCCTAAAGATATTTTTGTATTTACATACTCATGTATAGTCGGAATGCTAACACATATAATCTGGGATGCATTTACCCATAAAACAGGTTATTTTGTTGTTAACATAAATCTATTAAAAGAATCTATACATATACTTGGTTATCAAGTTCCCTTTTTCAAATTGCTTCAACATGGTAGCACACTATTAGGTTTTTTTGTTATTTTATATTACTTCTATACTATAAGAAGGTATAGTAACAAACATATACGATCAAATAAATTTCAATATCATTTAACAGCTATTTCGATACAAATTTTAATTATTATTTTAAGCTACCTTATATTTAAAAATTTTGGAATAGGTAGATTTGTAGTGACTTTTATGAATGGATTGTTTTTAGGATATTTAACCTCATCAATTATTTATAGATACAAATTATTGAAATAAATTTTATTATATAAAAATAAGTAGTTAACGATGTAAATTAGTTTCACTCCGTAACTACTTATTTTTATTAAGCTAATGCTTCTTTTTCTGTATCTTCAGGCTCTATACTTTCAGGTTTTAAAGTTTCAATATTCACATTATTACATTCTAAATTTTTAAATGATGTTGAAAGCATAAGTTTTATTCTATTTAACTGATTTACTTCGCTAGCCCCTGGATCATAGTCTATTGGAACAATATTGGAATCATCATAAATTCTTTTTAATTCCTTAATTACTCCTTTTCCAGTTATGTGATTAGGTAAGCAAGCAAAAGGTTGCATGCAGATAATATTTTTCACACCACTTTCGATAAGTTCCATCATTTCAGCTGTTAAAAGCCATCCTTCCCCAGCTTGATTTCCTAGAGAAATTACATTAGATGCTATACTTCCTAGAGTTTTAATATCTTTTGTCTTACTAAATCTCTTACTACTTTCCAAAGCATTCATATAATGCTTTTGATATTTTTCAATTGCACCTATCCCAAATTTACCACCTAGTTTTTTATATTTTTTATCTAAATGATTATCAGCCTTGTAATATGTATTAAAACAACAACTTAAAAAGAAATTCATAAGTTCTGGAACAACTACCTCAGCTCCTTCAGCTTCCAACACATCTACAATGTTGTTATTTGCCAATGGATGAAATTTAACTAAGATCTCTCCAACTAATCCAACTTTAGGTTTTTCGACTTGTACTATAGGTAAATTATCAAAATCTCTTACTATATTATATATGTTTTCTTTAAACTCAATAAAGCTTCCTCTTTCTAAACTCTTTTTACAAATCCTTATGTATTTTTCATATAGTTTATTAGCACTTCCCTTTACTTTTTCATATGGTCTAACTCTATATAAAACTTTCATAAGCAAGTCTCCATATATGACGCCCATTAAAACTTTATTTACTAGGCTTAATGAGAAAGCACTATATAAATTGCTCTTTTCTTCTCCATTTATAGATAAAGATAATACAGGTACATCTTCATATCCTGCATCACTTAAAGCTTTTCTTAAGAAACCAATGTAGTTAGTAGCTCTGCAAACCCCTCCAGTTTGAGTTATAGCCACCGCAGTCTTACTTAAATTATATTCCCCACTTTTTAATGCTTTAATAATTTGACCTACTACAATAATCGCTGGATAGCAAGCATCATTATTAACGTATTTCAATCCTTCTTCTACAGCACCTTCATAATCTTTTAGTAATACCATATTATATCCACATGATCTTACTCCATGTTCTACTAAATCAAAGTGTATAGGTGACATTTGAGGAACTAAAATATTATAATCTTCTTTTATAGCTTTAGCTAAACTTCCTCTTTTATATTTTTTTTCAACTTTTATAATTTCTATATTATTTTTATCTCTTTCTTCTATGGCCGCTTTTAACGATCTTAATCTTATTTTAGCAGCTCCTAAATTATTTCCTTCATCAATTTTTATACAAGTGTATATTCTTCCCTCACTATTTAAAAGTTCTTGAACTTGATCAGTTGTAACTGAATCAAGACCACAACCAAAAGAATTTAACTGAACAAGTTCTAAATTTTTTGAATGACTAACATATTTTGCAGCTCTATATAATCTTGAATGATATGCCCATTGATCTACAACTCTTAAAGATTTATCTATTTTGCCTAAATGGCATATACTATCCTCTGTTAGGACTGCCATATCTAAAGAATTTATAAGTTCTGGTATCCCATGATTTATTTCTGGGTCAATATGATACGGTCTTCCTGCTAAAACAATACCCTTCATATTGTTTTTTCTATTAATTTTAATGCTTTTTCACCCATATTCTGTATGTCTTTTTTAAATTTTTCATATTCTTTAAAACCTAGATCTACACTTTTACTTATTTCATCTTTACTTATTTCTATAAAATCTTTATCATATAATTTAATTTTATTTAACTCTTCAAAAAGACTTTTCTTTAATGCTTTTTTATTATTCATTGGTAAAAACGGATTAATAAAATTAATATTTTTATCTCGTATTTCACTAATATTATTTTTTATAACTTCTGAGTATGACATTACAACAGGACAATTAAAATGATTATCTATATTTTCAAACTCTTTGTGTTCATGTCTTATACATGGATAAAAAATTGTTTTAACTCCTTTTTCAATTAAATCATTTATATGACCATGAACTAGTTTTGCTGGATAGCAAACTGATTCAGAAACAATTGAATCCATACCTTTTTCATAAATTTGTTTAGACGATTTTTCTGATAAAATAACACTAAATCCTAAGTTTGTAAATATAGTGTGCCAGAAAGGATAATTTTCATACATATTTAAAACCCTAGGTATACCAATAGTTTTTCGCTTTGCATATTTAGCTTCTACGCTTTTATAGCCAAATATTTTTTTATATTTGTATTCAAATAGATTTATATGTTTATTTTCATTAACTTCTAATCCTGACCCTTTTTCACATCTATTTCCTGAAATAAACTTTTCTCCATTTCCAAAATTATTTATAGTAAGTAAACAATTATTAGAACATTTTCCACATCTTGCAGTAATAGTTCTTAGCTTTATATTATTTATATTATCTCTATCTAACAATAATGTAGTGTTCCCTTTTTATATTTTTCTTTTGCAATTATACTAGCTCCAAATGCACCCATTATTCCTGCAATATTAGGTCTTACAACTTCTCGTTCCGTTAGTATTTCAAATACCCTTAATACAGCATCGTTATAAAAAGTTCCTCCTTGAACAACAGGGTATTGTCCAATATCTTCTTTAGATTTTGCTTTTATAACTTTATATAATGCATTTTTTATAACTGAATATGATAATCCAGCACTTATATCACTTACCGAGTTACCTTCCTTTTGAGCTTGTTTTACTCTTGAGTTCATAAATACCGTACATCTAGATCCTAAATCAACTGGATTTTCAGAGTATAGAGCTTTTTTAGAAAATTCTTTTATATCAAGTTCTAATGATTTCGCAAAAGTTTCTAAAAACGACCCACACCCCGAAGAGCAAGCTTCATTTAATATTATAGTTTCGATAACTCCATTATTTATCTTTAGACATTTCATATCTTGCCCGCCTATATCAAGTATAAAGTCTACATTTGGAGAGAAAAACTTAGCTCCCTTATAATGCGCTACCGTTTCTATTTCTCCTATATCTATCTTTAACGCTTGTTTTAGTAAAGCTTCTCCATATCCTGTAACTGCTGAATTCACTATTTTAGCTGTATTTGGTAAGTTTATATATATATCATTTAAAATATCTATTGTAGAGTTTAAAGGGCTTCCTTCATTGCTTTTATATGCTGAATATAGTAAATTGCCATCATCATCAATTAGAGCTACCTTAGTTGTTGTAGATCCTGCGTCAATACCTAAAAAGCAATCTCCTGAGTAATTTGATAACTCTTTTGTAGTAACTATATTCATACTATGTCTTTCTTTGAATTTTTCATATTCTTCTTCGTTTATAAATAAAGGCTTTAATTTACTTTGAGTGGTATTTTGAGTTTCTTTTGAGTTCTTTAAGTTTAATAATAAGTCACTTATCATAAATGTTTTATTATTTGTATATGAAAGAGCTGCTCCTATAGCTATGTACAGTTGAGCATCTTTAGGAAATATAATATCGTGTTCGTCTAAGTTTAGCATATCTATAAATGATTGTCTTAGTTGGGATAAAAAGTATAGCGGTCCTCCTAGAAAAGCAACTTTTCCCTGTATTTTTCTTCCACAGGCTAAAACACTTATAGTTTGTACTGCTACTGCATGAAAAATACTCATTGCTATATCTTCTTTTCTTGCACCCTCATTTATCAATGGCTGAATATCTGTTTTGGCAAATACTCCACATCTAGCAGCTATACTATATATATTTTTATAATCTTTTGCTAGTTCATTTAACCCGCTAGCATCAGTCTTTAATAAAGATGCCATTTGATCTATAAAAGAACCAGTTCCTCCTGCGCAAATTCCATTCATTCTTTGTTCTATTCCATTAGTTAAATAGATTATCTTTGCATCTTCTCCACCTAATTCTATAACTACGTCAGTATCTGAATTATAAACTTCCACAGCTTTAGTGCTTGCTATTACCTCTTGTACAAAATCTACACCTAAGTTATTTGCTAAATTCATTCCTCCTGAACCAGTTATAACTACAGAAACGCAACTATCTCCTATACTTCTATAAGTGTCTTCTAGAATTTTTATTACAGCGTTTTTTATATCAGATAAATGTCTTTTGTATTTTTTAAATACAATATTGTTGCGCTTATCTAATACTACTAATTTTACAGTAGTTGATCCAACATCAATTCCTATATGAAAAGTTTCCTTCATACACATCACCTCATTATTCTAGTTGTATTTTGATTGTTTTTGTATTTTAGAATTGAAATTTAAGAATAATTATTGTTCCTTGTAATATTTACCACAAAAGATGTAATTTTAAACATATTTTACTATATTTATAATATAAAAAATAAAGGAGACGTTTTATAAAACATCTCCCTTGTTAATACCTATTAATATCCAATTAGACAAACTAAATCTTCTGATGCATCTATTTCTTGTATATTTTCAAATCCAGCTTCTTTTAAATCATTTACTATCTTATCTTTTTTACAAAATGTTTATGTGATCCTTCTTTCCAATCACATATAAGAATTTTACCATCTTCATTTAAAACTCTTTTTGCATCTTTTAAGAGTACTATTGCGTCATCTAACTCATGATGCACAGTTATCATAAGTACTAGATCTGCTAAGTTTTCTTTAAGTGATATACTACTTTCTTCCATTACACTAGCTTTAAGTCTTCCATGTAATCTTGGAATGCGATTTAAATTTATCCAATCTATCATTTCTCTTGATATATCTAATGCATAGCAATTAGATTTTGGAATAAGCTCTAGCAGTTTTCTGAAAAATACCTGTTCCGGCACCTATATCTACTAACAAACTATTATCTCTTAGTTTCAAGTTTTCCACTATTTTTTCTAAGTCTATCATCTCTATCCTATGAGGATTATTCAATTTTTCTAATTTTTTAATATTAAATTTATGTCCACTCATAATTCACCTCAATATGTTAAGTTTTATATTTATATTATAGCTTTGCCTGAAATTTTATCAATACTCATCTTTATTACTCTAGTTTTGTCTCCAGCATTTTTTATGTAAAATTTACCTTTATCTATAAAATTAGGTGAGTATTTTTTCAATAGCTCTAGTAAAGCTTCATTTTTTTCTTCTCCAAAAACTTCATTAGCCTCTCCAAATAAAATAGTACTTTCATATTTTGTGCTAAATTTTTCTGGAATTACACAAGTTTTTCCTACTACATAAAATGAAACTTTGTTATTATAATTAATGTTTTCTAGCTTTTGTCTTTCTTTTCTTCTCATTTGCTTAAACATATCTACAAGTCTCCTTTTATACAGTTTAGTAAATTATAGCACTTATAATATTTTTTGTGAATATTTATCCACCCTATTTATTACCAAATTATATTTTTTACTTTGGGTAGTTAACTAAAAAAGTTTATAAAAGTTACAATTGTCGGTATTCCCACTAAATCTACTAAAAATGCTCCAACTAAAGGTACTATTAAAAAAGCCTTTGTTGAATTTCCATACTTAGAAGTTACAGAATTTATATTAGCTAGTGCATTAGGAGTTGCTCCAAGTCCATGACCTAACATGCCTGAAACCATAACTGCCGCATCAAAATCTTTTCCTAATAATCTAAATCCAATAAATATTCCATATAATGCTATAAATATAACTTGAGCAAGAACTATTGCTATCATCGGTCCTGCAAGTCCTGCTAATTCCCATAATTTTATACTCATAAGTGCCATTGTTAAAAATATTCCTAAACAAACATTGCTTATTATATCAACTGAATACAGATCTATTTTCACAATATTTATCTTGTCATTTAAATTTCTAAATAAAACTGCAACAAACATTGCACCTACATATCCTGGAAGTACTACACCTGTAGCATTTGAAAACCATGACCCAAATAAATTTCCAATAGTCATGCAAGATGCTATAACTGCAATTTGAGTTATCATAGTACTTGAATTGAATGAGTCACTTAATTTTATTCCTGCCGTTTCTTCTACAGATATATTTTTATCATATTCTTCTACTAATGGTTTTAAATTGTACTTATCTATTAAATATCGAGAAGCTGGACCTCCTATAATTCCTCCAAAAATAACGCCAAATGTCGCTGCTGCCATACCTATTGTAAGCGCGCCATTTACCCCTAACCCTTCTATGGTTGCCCCAAAGGAAGCTGCATTTGCATGACCACCTTCCATAGAAACACCTCCACACATAATACCTATAAGAGGGTTTATATTTGTTAGCTTTGCCCCTATAATACCTATTACATTTTGAAATATAGCAAGTCCTCCACACAATATCCAATAAATTATTAATAATTTTCCACCCTTTTTTATAAGAGAAAAGCTAGCTCCTAATCCTATCGTGGTAAAGAAAGCTATCATAAACGGTGATTGTAAAGTTGTATCCATCTCTAAGTTAAATAAATTTACAGTCTTTGAAATAAATATTATAATTGCAAATAAAAGCCCTCCTATAACTGGCCCTGGAATGCAAAATTTGTCTAAAAAACTAATCTTTTTTCTTAAGTAATTTCCTAAAATCAAAAGTAATGTAGCTAGTGCTAAAGTTGCTATCATGTCCAAATTCACAGTAAAAATTTCCTTTGTAATTTCAAATTCCATAAAATCCCTCCTAGTTTATATAATATTATTAAATACCTATTCAATTTGTTTATTCTATATACCTTGTTTTAATCATATTTTAAATATGATTAATCTATTTCAATCATGAATAGTTTTCGTCTATTTAATGGAATTTTTAGTAATTAAAACTTCCTTAAGCACAAAAAGGTATAGAAATTTTTAAAATTTCTATACCTTTTTTGGTATCAATCTAAAATCAATACCTTTAGAATATTCCATTTTGTAGACTTTGCACTTTAGTTTTTAGAAATTTCTATAACTCTTTCTATATTTTCTTTACTACAGTCTTTGCCTAAATAAATAGACTTTACTTTCATTAGGCTTTTTTCTATACCACATTCTCCACTATTGCTTTTTAATATAATTCTCCATTCATTTTCATATTGCCAGCTTTTATGTTTCATTGTCAGTGTGAAGTATAACAAAACATAGAATCTAGTTTTAACTCATCATTATTTATTAGATTAGATAAAGTATTTTTCAAAACTTCAGTTATTTCTACTTTTTTATCTATATAACTTACTTTTAATAAGCAATCATAAAAATCGCTGTTTCTATCCAAATTGTCTATATCATATTCAATACACATACCCCTATGGTTATCTCCATAATGAGTCCATAGAGGTATGTTGTATATACTAGTACTTAGAGATAGTATTTTTATGTGGTCGCTAAAGCTATTTAAAACTTTATCTATCTTACTTATTATTTCTAATTTTGATAAGTTATTTGCTGGACAATATTCTCCTTTTAAGAAGCGTATTATCTCATCTTCATTATAATGTACTGGTAGTAAGTCAAAGGGATCATTTAAATGCTCTCTATTGAAAGTATAGTTTTCCATCTTCTAAATTTTTCAGTCTATTTTCATCTATTTTTTGGTATTTGTATAGCTTACTTGGAACATGTATATTTTTTAACTCTTTAGCTTCTTGCACTTTTCCTTTAGTATATAGTTCGATAAATTTTTCTTCCCATTTTATTTTCATATATTTGTCTTTCCTTGATTTAATAATTATTTATTATTTCATTCTATATACTAATAATTATGTGCACATATTTAAATAAATATAAGGCTAGAAAATTTTATATCCTTATATTTATTTTTTACGCTTAAGGAATTTATGATTAACGAATATTTGTGAATAACTTATAAATTATAGTCATATCAAAATCTTGATGAAAGTAAAAAATGACATTTTGAGCAACTGACGAAGTCGTTTAAGTAACGGGACAAGAGTTTATCGAGTGGACGTTGACGATATTAAATTTGAGCGACATGAGCGAAGCGAATTTTTATTTAGTTTTTATAACTTCTATAGCTTTTTCTAAAAGTTCATCTCTTCCCTTTTTTATTCCATCTATAGTTGACTTTATGTAACTTTTCCATATTTTTTCAGAATAATTCAATGAAAAATTTTCCATATTTTGAATATAATCTATGGGAGGTGATTTTAATTAAATATGACACTCATATCAATGGCGGTATATTTTTAGGTATGTTATTTTTAGGTCCATTTTATAATTACATAATTTCCAATTTCAATTTAATAGAAATTTCTATTTTCCTGTTATTATATATTTACTTCTTAAAGTTAGGCTCTATTTTCCCTGACATAGACTGTCCACAATCTTATATAGGAAAAAAGTTTAATATTTTATCTAAAATAATTAATAATAAGTTTCACCACAGAGGTTTTACTCACAGTGCCTTATTTATATATTTCTTAATTTTTATATCATTGTTAATAGATATTGGATTTAAACTATTATATCCGTACATACTTGTATTCTTAGATGTGTATATATTTATAATGTTTTATGGTTTTATATTAGGTTGTATATCTCATATACTTTTGGATATGTTCAACTCTAGTGGAGTTTGTCTTTTTTATCCATCTTGTAAAAAATATAGATTACCTTTAGCTCCTGTAATAAAGGTTGGTTCTAATGCTGAAATTTCGCTTAACTCTTTTTTGAGTTTACTTACAAATATTTTAATTGTAATGTATATTTTTAATTTAATTGAATATTTAGCATAAAAAAACCCTTATAATAGTTTTTTTAAACACATATTTCTATTGTTTAAATAAATCTTATTATAAGGGCTATTTTTTATAAGATACATGCCTTTTCTGAATATGCCTTTTCTAATTGTTGGACTATACCTTCATTATTACTAGCTATATCTCTATAACTAAATAATATATTTCCTTTAACCTCTGGGTACTGTCTATTTATAGCAATTTGTTTGTCTAACTCTTTAGCTGTCTCTGCCTTATTTATACTTTGTGCAATATATAGTTTTACATTCGTACCTTCCACTACATTAGACCACCATCTAACTAGTGTTTCATACGGATTTTTTTTGTCGTTAGTTGCCCAATATATTTGTGGTGCTATAAAATCTACAGTTCCTTCTTGTATCCAAGTTAGAGGGTCTGAGTATAAAGCGTAATACCCTTCTAGCGCATTTGTATTAGATCCATTTATATCACTGCTTTTATTCTTCCATACTGGGAAAGGACTTATTCCAAACTGAACCTTTGGATTTGTAGCTTTTATAACTTTATATATAGTTTTTATTAAATAATTTATAGCTGATCTTCTATAATCTCCAATATTTACACATTCCCAGCATCCACATTTACAAATCCATTTACACTCACATTTTGGCATAGGATAACCTTCTGGATAGAAATATTCATCAAATATTATTCCGTCTACATCATAATTAGAAACTATTTCAAAAACTGTAGTTGCTAAATAGTTATTACCTCTCTATCTTCGGGATTATATGAAAGTGCATCATTAAATTCCAAAATCCAGTCAGGATTTAATTTTGCTGGGTTATTGTCTGCTAACACACTTAGATCAGTTCCTTTAGTAGTTACTCTATATGGATTTAGCCATCCATAAAATTTCATATTTCTTTTATGTGTTTCATCTAACATAAATTGAAGTGGGTCATACCCTGGATCTTTTCCTTGTGTTCCTGTAAGGTATGATGACCATGGATTGATTTTTGATTTGTAAAAAGTATCTGATGTAGGTCTAATTTGAACCATAACTACATTAAAATTTAGACTTTGCAATTTATCTAATAACTGTATAAATTCTTTCTTTTGTGCTTCAGCATCATTTTTTGTCTTGGGCCAATCTATATCATACACTGTTGCTACCCATACACCCCTAAACTCGTATAGTTTGCAGTCTACCCTCATGAAACACTCCCCCTAAAATAAATTTTGTGCTTTTACATTACACTGACACTTTTTATTATATGTATTTTATTAGAATTTTGTTAAACACTATTTTAAAAAGCTAGTTAAAATAAACAAATTCATTTCAACTAGCCTTTTATGCTTATATATTTATTTCTCTCTTTAAATACTGTCTTCCACGTTGATCTATTGCTACTAATTCCCAACCTTCTTGACCATATTTGTTTAGTTCATCTTCTATATCTAATCCTTCAAGTGTTAATACTTGATATTCAAATCTTTTCATATTTACTCTCCAATTATTATTATTTTATTAACTTAAATACTATGCTTCGTTTTATATCTATAGCTTTTTTAGGACATAATTCATGGCAGCAAAAACATCTTATACATTTACTTAAATCTATTTCTATTTTTGAATCTAAACTTATAACCTTTGCTGGACATGCCTCTATACATTTTTTACATTTCACGCACTTATTGTAAGAAACAACTGGTTTTGGAGTTAATAATTTTGTAAGAGGTTCATGTATAAACTTAGGTAAAGTTGATGATAGTAATCTAAAATCTTTGCTTGTTTTTGGTATTTTAAAATCCTTTACAACAAATTGACTTATATCATCACCTATTGTTTTAACATCACTTAAATCGTTCTTTATGTATCCCCTTTTTATACTTCCTCTTACAGTTGGAACCTTGTTTATATCTAAATTTATAAGTTTGCAAGCTATTGAATCTAACGCATATGGACTTGTTGATACTAAGGTTGTTCCAATATGTCTCGGATTTCCTGCAGAAGGTCCTTCTCCTTCCATGCCAACAATTCCATCCATAATAGTTAGTGTTGGATTTACATATGAGCATATATCTAATAATACATCTTCACAAAATATTTCTTCACTTGGAAATCTATAATGTATTTCTGCTTTTTTTAATCCAGCAATAGATCCATATAGATTTTTAACTCCTCCAGTAAATGTAGCCATACCATGAGTCTTTAATTTACATATATTAATTATATGGTCAACTTCTTTTATTGGAGTTATTATATCCATAAATCTTAATGCTTTAGAGTTTTCATTTTCTACTTTTACTTCACTCACATCATAGTTTAGAGTTATTCCTAATTCATCCGCTATATCTTTCATCCCAGTTGATTTGTATATACCTTTTAAAGCTGATGTAGTATATGGCCCTCCTGGACTATCAGCAATTACTATCTCACAATTTAATTTAAGAAGCATTTCACATACAACTTTAACTACTATTGGATGTGTTGTTGTAGCTTCTTCTGGTATTTTTTTCATAAGTAAATTTGGTTTTATTAATACTTTGCTATTTGGGTTTATATATTTTTCTATTCCGCCAATATCTTCTAAGTTTTTCTCTATTGATTTTTTTATATTTTCATAGCAATAGTCATCACATTTCCTTATTGATACAAATTTCATAATAATCCCCTCTTTTAACCATTTAAATTACATTCTTTTTTTATTTTAGCATAAAAAAAATTTGGTACGTTTATATTTAAAGTTATATAGCGTTACAATTTTGTCACTCAAAATTTAAAATTACACAAAAAGTACTACCTAAGTTTTAGGTAGTACTTTTCAATCTTGTTTCATTAAACTATTTTACATATATGTTTATATTTTCATTTTCTTCATCAACTACTATAGTGCATCCGTTATATATTTCTCCTGCTATTAACTTTTTAGCTATCATAGTTTCTAGTACATTACTTATATATCTTTTTAATGGTCTAGCTCCGTAAATTGGATCATATCCTTCTTTAACCATTATGTCTTTTGCTCTTTCTGTAACTTCAATTTCTATGCTCTTATCTTGTAATCTATTTCTTAAAGATTTCATAAAGATGTCTATAATTTGTTTTATTCCTTCTTTATCTAATGGTTTAAACATTATAATATCATCAACTCTATTTAAGAATTCTGGCTTAAATCTTCTCTTCATTTCGTTCATAACTAATTCTTTAGCTTCATCATTAATATCTTCTCCAGCTTCTAATAAATATGAGCTACCTATATTTGAAGTCATTATTATGATAGTATTTTTAAAATCTACTGTTTTGCCTTTATTGTCAGTAAGTCTTCCATCATCTAATATTTGAAGGAATAAGTTAAATACATCCTCATGTGCTTTCTCTATCTCATCAAATAATAATACAGAATATGGATTTCTTCTTACAGCTTCTGTCAATTGTCCACCTTCCTCATATCCTACATATCCTGGAGGAGGCCCTATAAGTCTTGATACTGCATGTTTTTCCATGTATTCTGACATATCAATCCTTATAATATTGTCTTCACTATCAAATAGTTTGTTAGCTAGAGTTTTAGCAAGCTCTGTTTTACCTACCCCCGTAGGTCCTAAGAATATAAATGAACCTATTGGCTTATTCTCATCTTTAAGTCCTGCACGAGCACGTATTACCGCATTACTTACAGCAGTTACAGCTTCGTCTTGTCCAATTACTCTTTTGTGTAGTTCATCTTCTAACTTTAATAGTTTTTCTCTTTCTCCCTCTACAAGTTTAGTAACTGGTATACCTGTCCACTTAGCAACTATTTGAGAAATTTCATTTTCTGTTACTTCTTCTTTTAATAAAGCATTTTCATAGCTTTCTTGCATTTTTTCTTCATGTGCCTTTATTTGTTCTTCTAATTTAGGTATTACTCCATATTTTAGTTCTGCTGCTTTGTTAAAGTCATACTCTCTCTCATATTTTTCAACATTTCCTTTAGCTTCATCAAGCTGTTCTTTTAAATTTCTTATTTCTAATATTTGACTTTTCTCTTTTTCATACTTAGCAGTCATTTCGTCGTTTTTAGATTTTAATTCAGCTAATTCTTTTCCTAGTTTTTCAAGTCTTTCTTTACTTTTCTCATCATTTTCTTTTAGCAATGCTTCTCTTTCTGTTTCTAATGTTAATAACTTTCTTCTCACTGTATCAAGCTCTGTTGGAAGAGAATCTATCTCACTTCTAATCATAGCTCCAGCTTCGTCTATTAAATCTATAGCTTTATCTGGTAAAAATCTATCTTGTATATATCTATCCGATAATTTTGCAGCTGCAATTATAGCATTATCATGTATTCTTATTCCATGATGAATTTCAAATCTTTCTTTAAGTCCACGAAGTATTGAAATTGTATCATTAACACTAGGTTCTTCAGCCATAACTGGTTGGAAACGTCTTTCAAGAGCCTTGTCTTTTTCAATATATTGTCTATACTCATCAAAAGTAGTTGCTCCTATACAGTTTAGTTCTCCACGAGCTAACATAGGTTTTATTAAATTTCCTGCATCCATTGCTCCATCAGTTTTTCCAGCTCCAACTATTGTGTGTATCTCATCTATAAATAAAATTATCTTACCTTCTGCACCTTGTACCTCTTTAAGAACTGCTTTTAATCTTTCTTCAAACTCACCTCTATATTTAGCCCCTGCAATTAAAGATCCCATATCTAATGAGAATATTACTTTATCCTTTAATCCTTCAGGGACATCGCCTCTAACTATTCTTTCAGCTAGTCCTTCTACTATGGCTGTTTTACCAACTCCTGGCTCTCCTATTAATACAGGATTGTTTTTAGTTCTTCTTGATAATATTCTTATAACTCTTCTTATTTCTTCATCTCTTCCTATTACAGGGTCTAACTTGTTTTTCTTAGCTAATTCTACCAAGTTTGTAGCATATCTAGCTAATGCTTCATAAGTTCCTTCTGGATCTTGAGTTTCTACTCTTTGATTTCCTCTAACTTTTGATAGTACATTTAAAAAATCATTCTTATTTATATTATATTGCTTTAATATCTTACCTATATTTGTTTTTGATTCAACTTCCATTATTGCAATCATAACATGTTCTACACTTATATATGCATCTTTAAATTCTTTAGATATTTCTTCTGCTTTAATTAAAATTTCATTTATCTTTCTTGTAGCTGTTACTCCTTGTGAATTTATACCTTCACCATGTATTTGTGGTAATTTATTAAGTTCTGAATTTATACTGTTATTAAATGCATCAACAGACACGTTCATCTTTTCTAGTATATTTGGAATAAGACCATCCTCTTGATTTACAAGTGCACTTAATAGATGTATTGCATCCACTTGTTGATTATGATTTTTTACCGCTATATTAAAAGCTTCATTTAAGCCTTTTTGTACTCTTACTGTCATTTTTTCTATATTCATATACACAATACCTCCGTTATCTATAATATATATTAATTATTTATAAGTAATAATTTCTAAATTATTTTTATTATCACTCTTTATAATTGAGTGCTAACAAAGTTGTTATTAATATAATATATTTATGATTTAGCTTTGTCAATATATTTTTAAATTTTTATGTTTTTATATAAAATAAAGCTATATCTTAATATTAAGATATAGCTTTATTTTATATAATGCTTATTTTTCTCTTCTAATTTAATTCTATCAACTCATTTATTAAACCTTTAACCTTTTGATATACATCAGCCCCCCATTTTACAATACTACTACTTTCGTTGAATCCAAAACCATCCGAATTTTTCCAAATATATCAATATTATCTTTAATATTGTTTGGTAGTTCTTTAATTTTTCTATCTCATCTTCTCTGAAATCTTCATTTCCTATAAAGTCTTTTGTGAATCCAATTACATCAGAAGTAATATTTTCAACTGTTAAAGCTGCATTTTCTAGCATACTTGATATAGAATATTCTTTATTAGAATTTGATTTTTTAAAAAGGTTAAAATCTCCTAAGGATTCACATCCTGTAGTACTAAAAATAACAACTGATAAAGTTAATATTATAGCTAATTTTTTATATATTTTAATATTCATAAAATAATCTCCTTTAACTAATTTATAAATATATTTTAATATTTAAATCTTAAAGTAATCTTTCTTTAACCTTAAATAATTCTTAAAATTTATTTTTTCAAAACTGTCAAACCAAAAAAGGATATGTATTAATACATATCCCTTTTTAAAGCTATAATAAAATCATAATTAATTATCTTTTATTTTCTATGATATTTGATATAATTCCTTTACACCTTCCACATCCTGTACCTGCTTTAGTTACTTCTCCAACTTTTTCAACTGTATCAGCTCCATTTTTTACTGCTTCTACTATTGTTTCTATTGATACATTCTTACATTTACATGCATTTTTTATAAGAGTTTCTACTTCTTTAAGCTCTTCTTCATTTTCAATAACTATATCTGATATTTTTTTAAGTTCATCAACAGTTCTAGCTCCTTGTACTTGAGCTTTTCTTACTTTTAAATATTTTTCCATTTCTAATGCCATCTATATATCTCCTAATCTTTAGTTATTTTTTTAATGTATAAATTTTATTATTATATATATATCCATTATTAATAGATTATAAACAAAATTCTTAAAATTAAAAAGCACTGATTTGATAGTATTCACTTTCAAAATCAGTGCTTTTTTAGGAGTAATATCAAATTACATCCTATTCCTCTTTTGACTTTTATTAAATATAGTTTGCAATTTAGCTTGAACTCTAACCTTTGGACTTTAGACTAAAACTAACTGCACTCTAGTAGACCGAGGTTTTCTAGTAGATTCATTATATTTAATACGATACTTTTTCAAGTACCCAGTCACCATCACTCCCAAAGACACTACCAAAAGGTTAGATATAATCTAGCTTTTGCTTAGTAAGTGTTGGTTTGACAATCAACCTTAATTAACTGTCTGATTATATATTAACCATTATCATAAATAATATGTTATTTTAAATTTTAAATTTTTTTATTTTTAATTAATCAATTTTGCCATCAAAGTTCTGATCTAAATTTACTAAATTAGGATTTTTATTTATATCTGGTTTGTTTAATCCAATCGTTCCATCATTATCACTATCTAATTTTGAAAATGCTTCAGTATATTTTTCAAAAGCTTCTAAATCACTCATAATAACTTCATAGTTTACTTCTTTGAACGTAATAAATCCGTCTCCGCCTTGTGCTAAAAATATATTAGCTACAGTATTTATTTTCATATCATTTGTTACTTGTGTTTTATTTTCATCTTTTAAATTTATGCTATCTACTTTTACAACCCAGTTACCATTAACAAGTTCTGGGTGCCATTTATATGTAAATCCTTCTACTTGTAACATTCTTGGCCTATTGTATTTTCCTTGTTGCATACCAATTACCCAATCATGTATATTCTGAGTTTCTAAAATTGTTTTTAATTGTGCCCCACTTAATGTAAGCTTTGTTAAATCATTTCCAAATGGTTGTATTGTGTAAACATCTTCATATGTTACATCACCTTGTTGTAAATCAGCTCTTACTCCACCTATATTCATCATTGATATCTGAACATCTTCACCTTTTTCTTTAGCTGCCCATAGTTGAGCATCTGCTATCATTCTTCCAAGTTCTGATTCTCCATTTGCACCTTCTATATTTCTTGAAATAAATTCTTCTGCGAAACCTACTTTTCTTTCAAGTAAAGGTTTAACATCTTCCCTTGCTTTTTGAACCATAAGTGTGACAGCTTTATCTGTTGATATATTTTTAGGGTCTATTGGTAATATTTCTGCTTTTGAAGATACTACATCTCCACTTTCTTTATCTATAACCAAATCTATATCACTTATATTAGTAGATTTAGAATATGCTTGAGTTACTACTATATCATCTTTTCCTTCTCTTTTTACAACTGAGTTTGCAAACTGATGATTATCAGCTGCCATTATTACATCAACCTCATCATTTACCTTTCGAGATATATCATATATATCGCTACTTCCCTCTAAATCTACAAGTTTTCCTGTATCTTTATCTGTTAGCGCTGGCACATGAGATAATACTATTATAGTTTTTACACCTTGTTGCTGAAGCTCTTTAGTATATTTATCTATAGCACTCACCTCATCTATAAAGTCCACATCTTTTATACCTGCAGGTACAACTTTTCTTGCAGTATCTGTTGTTACTATACCTATTACACCTACTTTTACCCCATCAAATTCTTTTATAGTATATGGGCTTAGTATTGGCTCTCCTTTTTTTACTTCCTTATTTCCAAACTTCATATCTTTATTTGCTACAACGTTAGCCGTTACCCAATTAAAGCTTTGAGATCCTTCCCAATTAAGTCCTGATGAGTGAGTTCCGCCTTGTATTATCCTAGCTAATTCACTTGTGCCTTCATCATATTCATGATTTCCCGTAGTCACTACATCTACATTCATTTCTTTCATTATTTCTAAAGTTGGTTGGTCTTGTTTTAATGCTGTAACAGCAGGACTTCCTCCTACTGCATCTCCAGCTGAAAGTGTAAGTGTATTTTTATTTTCACTTTGTAATTTTTTTAAATACGCTGATAAATTATCTATACCTCCACCCAATTTAGAATCTACATCAAATTGCCCATGTAAATCATTAAACGATAACAATTGAACATCTACCGTATTTTTATCACCTTCTGCTTTGCTTAAATCATAAGCATAAGTAGCCATTTCATTGTCCAAATCTTTTACTTTTTTCACACTCGGTATATCATTTAAATAACTTTCTCCATTTTTATGAGAATTAAATAAAACTTTAGCATTTGTTTTTACTGGCTTGATTTTCCAGTTATTATCTTTTGAAGGAGTTATTTTTCCTGTTTCTTTTATGTAATTTATTACTGCTTGTCTGTTTTCATCAGGAGATGAGTAAACTACTTGTGCATCTTTAATTCCAGGGAAAGTTCCACTTGCTCTATAGTTATTAGTAACTACTAAAAATTCTTGATTTGGATCTAATTTTCTACCATTGTATTTTAAATTTGATATTCTTTGTGAATCTTGATTTATAGTATTTCCATTGCTATCATATTTGGCTTTTTTAGTTACATCTATTTCATATGTAAGACCTTCTATAGAATCAAAATTATATGATCTATATGCAGGATTAAACAATTGCTGATCTTCGTTTGAGGTAGGATTTATCGTGTTGTACATACCACTTGTCATTTCTAACCATTCTTTTATTTGTGCTCCATTTATCTTTAATATGCTTATAGTATTATCATATAAATACAAGTTTGATAAGTCTTTTATTTTAAGTTCTCCCGATTTTATATCTACATAGTTAGTTGAATCATTGAATTCTCGTCCTCCTGCTTTAAATGGAGCTGCTGCAGATAATATAGGTAAATCTTTATATTGTTTAAGTTCATCTTGTCCTTGTTCTATTTTGTTTTTAGCATACCACTTTTGAGCCTGTGCTACTAATTCAACTGATTCATTATCTGATACTAGTGAAAAGAAACTATTTAACTCTTTAGTGGTTTCTCCTACAGGCTTATTTATAAATTCTATTGTAGCTTCATGTGCTTTTTTCAAATCTTTATTTTTAGTTATAATCGGATTATTTTCTGGCTTTAATTCTTTTACATTTTTCCTTGATACCTTACTTTCTTTATCATTAACAACCCAAGTTTTTCCCTTTTGTTCCAATTTTAAATCAACTATTCCTAACTCTTTTCCCCAGTTAGCAGGCTGTATAATTTGAACTCCATTCATTTCTGTTTGTGTTGTTGAATGGGAGTGACCTGCTACAACAACATCTAACCCTTTTACTTTTGTTAATTGATATGCAGCATTTTCAGAGTTCATTATATGCTCATCACTCTCACCTGTTCCAGTGTGCGCTAAAGCTATTACTATATCAACCTTATGTTTTTCTTTCAATTTTTTGGTTATTTTCTCAACTGAAGTTTTCATATCTTCAACTTTAACTTTACCTTGTAAGTTTTTCTTATCCCAATTTAATATTTGAGGTGGCACAACTCCAGTTATTCCTATTTTAACTTTTTGTTTTTTACCGTTTGAATCTATTACTGTTTCATTTATTATATTATATGGATTGAATATATTCTTCCCATTGTTATCTAAAACGTTCGCATTAACAATATTTGTTCTCATTACATTTTTCTTTGTTATTTGTTTTAAAAAGTCAAGTCCATAATTAAATTCATGATTCCCTAATGTAGTTGCATCATAACCTAGTATATCTAACGCTTCATATACAGGGTATTTCTCTCCTGGTTTAACTTTTGTTTCTTCATTCATTGCATATACTGTGGATAATGGGTTCCCTTGTATTACATCTCCATTATCTACTAATATTGAGTTGTCTATATTTTGTTTTTGTATCTTTATCTACTTCTTTTTTGACTTTTCGATTATAGTTGATAATCTTGATAATCCAATGTTAGGATCTTGTTTATCTGTAAAATAATCATGATCCATTATATTAGCATGTAAATCCGTTGTAGCCATTATTCGAAAATCAACAGTTGAATTTTCCTTTTTTGCAGCTTCTGAAACTGTTGGTTGCATAATTGGTGCTATAACTCCTGCTGATATAGCTATTGCTGCTAGTCTTTTTACTCCCTTTTTATAACTCATAATTTCTCCCCTTTATAAAAACATTTCATTTAAATTTCACTATTATCCTATCAAATTGTTATAATAATATCAATATAATTTTATTTCAATAAATTTAAAATATATTATTTTAATCTTCATATTAAAAGAAAAAAGCACTGATTTGACAGCATTTGCTTTCAAAATCAGTGCTTTTTTAGGAGTAATATTAATTACATCCTATTCCTCTTTTGACTTTTATTAAATATAGTTTGCAATTTAGCTTGAAGTCTAATCTTTGGACTTTAGACTAAAACTAACTGCACTCTAGTAGACCGAGATTATCTAGTAGATTCATTATATCTAATATGATACTTTTTCAAGTACCAAGCCCCCATCACTCCCAAAGTCACTATCAAAAGATTAGAATTTATCTAGCTTTTAAATAGTAAGTAATGGTTTGACAATCAACCTTAATTAACTGTCTGATTATATATTAACCATTTCATTAAATTATATACGCATAATTTAAATTTTTTTAATTTTTATCATAGTTAATTATACTACTCCATAGCATTTACATTTTTAGATTTATTTGTATTAAATTTTTTATATAGAAATTCAACTGTCTTTATTACTATATATCCAATAACCAATATAGCTATTATAACTTGAACATATAAAAAGGCTCTAACCGTACTCTCTAGCTGAGATCCTACCTTACCCAGGTATTTTGCATATCTCTGAGATGCAACAACACTTATTCCAAGTGGGAAAGTAAGTGGAGCAAGACCTGGAGAATAAGGTAATTTTATAAGTTTTGGAAGTATTGTGTACCCATATAAAAGTGATATGTATGAAGCAGCTGCCAAAATACTTACAAACATAGCATTTGGCTTATCTGCAATTGCAAAATAAGCGGCTAAACATATATTTGCTGGAGCTACCATTATCATTAAAGTTGGAACTTTTGGTCCAGTTAGTTTTTCCATAGATAAAAGTCTGTACATCATAATAGGGAATAGTACTACAAATGCTATAAGTGAATAATAAAATAATGCTTTAGAAATTTCAGGCATATTCATAGGTTTACTTGTAACAGCTGCCAGGCCAATTCCTACAGTTGGAATAAACCAACTTGGAATCATATTTTCCATTTTGAAATCTTTAATCATATAAACTGCAAATATTATAAAAGTTAAAAAATGCAAAGCTGTTGCACCTAGCCATAATCCAATAGCTATTGATGGATTTATTTCCACTAAATAAACTGCTACTAACATAAGTGTCATAAATATAGTTGGATAAATACTTCCAGCCATTGGATGCTTTATTTCATTCATAACTTTTTTTTGGATGTAGTATTAACTTTATTAATAAAAATCCTATACATAATATTGAAAATATTACAGCTAGATGACGTACCCAAGTTACGTTAAACTCAAGTAATGCTGTGGATATACTCATAAACCCAAGTGCAATCCCAGCTATTGCAACAGGCATGTCTTCAAAATTTGACTTAACCTCTCTATTTTTAGCTTCCATATGTACACCTACTTATTTTAATTTTCCATCATCTATTAACTTTTCAGCTATATAAGCTGCAACTTCTCCTGTTATTTTAATACAGTGTGCTTTTCTTTCTGGTGATTGGAACTCAAAGTTTCTAGTCATCACTCTACAACAAGTACTTTTATATAGTTCTTTTATTCTATCGTGTAAATCAGCTGCATGTTTAAACATATCTTCATGCATTGCTTCTCCATGACATCTACCGTATACCATTCCTAATGCCATAACACCTCCACTTACAGCACCACAAAGACATCCTGATTTTCCTACACCAATTGGAAATCCTGAAGCTAACTTTGTAACTTCATCACTAAATGGTTTTCCTAGTTCATCATTTATAGTTTTTACAACTGCCTCTGAACAGAAAAATTCACCTCTTTCAAAATATCCCTCTGCTCTATTTCTTATTTCTGACACTCTTTGCTCTTTATTCACAAATTTCCCCTCCATTATACATTATTTTTATAATTTATACACTTATTATAATTTTTAATTTATTTTTTGTACAATTGATATTTTCTATATATATAGCTAATCTTATAGATTGTAACTATTAATTTATTATATAGTTTAGAATTATGTATTTTTTTGATTTTAATATTAAAGAAAGTGGTTTAGTGTTTAACAGATATTTGTTACAAATTCGAATATAGATTTAAAAATTGTGCTAAAAATCTAGTTAATATACAAATATCTACAATATAAAATTAAATATAAAAAGATATTAATTAAATTATGACTTTTTTATATTTTAATTTTATATACTCTTTCTAAAGTTTGCCTAAATTGATCTAATGCAAGGCTTCCTCCTTTATATTGAGCTACTGAATCTAAAAAATAAGCTTCGTAATTATTTTTATCTTCTAAATAAAGTAAAATTCCATTTATAGATAATCTATATATTGAGGCAATGTAAAAAATAGTATCTGTTTCTCTTCTTACAAGATTTGAATCTCCCTTAATGTAGTTAGTATTACATTTGTTAAATATACTACTTAAAATCTCCCCATCAAATTTAAGAGTCTTTTCCATAGATACTTTATCATACTCACAAGAAATAATTTTTTTGATAATCATATCTAAGTCATTCTGTACTCTAATCAAATCTTTAACGGACGACATTACATGTTCGCTAGGTTGTGAAAAGGTAATTGTAGTACATAGTAAAGTTAGAATTGCAGTTAATATAAATGTTTTTTTCATTATGACAAAAACTCCTTTTTAATATATACTACAATTAGATTTCTCATAAATATGAAATATATTCTTAATTATCACTATTTTTAATTTTTCTATATATTTAATACATCTTCATCAATATTAATAATTTCTGCATCTGTATTTGTTTCTATAAAATTTATTATATTTTCTTTATTACTATAACAAGTGCTTTGGTCTAAAGATATACCAATTACGCCAATTGTAATAATTTGATGTACATCTTGGTTTTCAATTTCAGCTACAGAAATATTAAATTTATTTTTTAATTTACTTGTTATACTCTTTACTACCATTCTTTTTTCTTTTAAAGAATGTACCCATACAGCCCTTAAATCAACTTTTAAAATATATATTTTCATATACTATTCCTTTCTAAAATACAAACTTAACTATATGTAATTATTATTATATTTAATCAAAATCATATTCATTTTACTTAAACATAAAATAAGTATACAAAGTCATAACTTCTTATCTTTTTGAATATCTAAGAATTACAACGCCCTCATCAGTAATATATTCATCTAAGTGTAAGTCTATTTTAGGATTATTCTCTAAAAATAATTTTCTTCCTTTACCCAATATCGTAGGTATAATACCTATTATATATTCATCTATAATATTAGCCTTTATAAATGGATCAATAGCTTACTTCCCAACTCCCAAAATAAATATTTCCATTTCCCTTTTTGTTTTTCTTCTTCAATTGTTTTTACTATATCACCTTTTATAAAATATATATTTTCATAATCTTTTAAGTCTTTCGATGTTGCAATATATACTTTTTTATTTTTAAAGTCTTTATGAAAGTTTTGATCATAACAATTTTTACCCATTACTACTACATCTATAGTGTCTAAAAAACCATTAAAATCCCATTTTTTCTCTGTATCTAAACTTTTATCTCCATCTCCAACTATCCAGTCAAATCCACCATCTTCAGATGCTATATATCCATCAATACTTATAGCTAAATTTAAAATTATTTTTCTACTCATTGTTTTGACCTCACTTTATTTTTTACTTATTATTTACTCATTTAGATTTTCGATGTAATTTTATTATAACTGTAATAGCTAATAACTTATTAACTATTTAAAATGAATGTTTCTATTAAAATACATAAAAGCATTTTATATTAATTAAAATGCCTTTTTTATGTATTTATTAAGCATTGTTGATTTTATAGATCTTATATAAATGATATTCAGTAAGTGATATTATAGCAAACATCAAAACAGTAAATGCCATTATTGATATTAAAATTGCATTACCAATATTAATATTAAATGTGTCTATTATGAAAAAGCATATAGTATATAAAACGCCTGATATTATACAAATCTTCCCCGAATATTCATTACCTTCTTTCCAATAATATCTGTTTCTTTTAGAGATTACAGACTTATATCCAAATCCATTAGGATACTCACCTGATAAGTATCTAATAGCAATCCCAATACCAATCATCAATATCCCTAAATGGTATGTATTGTTTGGATAATATGCTTGGATCATCAAACCCCTCCTCTCTTAACTCTAAATGTATATATATTCAAATTTTTAACAAATTATCCTTTATTTTTTAATTAGTACAAACCTATATATTTTACAAGCTTTATATATAATACCCACTCATTTACCTTAATTTTACACTAGAATTACTTTATTTTTTTATGTAATATTGTCTAAGTCTATAAAATCTAAGGCGGTGTTTAATATGGAAGAAGTAGTTAGTGAGACAAAAAAAGAAATTAAAAATGCCCCTGTCTATAACTCAAATGACTTAAATAATAATTTTAAAAATAATTCTAAAGTTTATATAAGTGTAAAGAGTAAATTTTTTATAAGCTTAATAATTTCTATATTGTGGACATTAATAGCAATAAATTTATCCAAACCTTGGATTGATGATTTATCCATTATACTTAATCACTTTTGGGCAGTATTTATAGTAAGTGGTATTGCTCTTATACCCGGTTTTATGAACATATTTTTAATAGTCAGTTTATTGTTAGACAAGCAGCCTGAATTGAACAATTATAATGCAGACGATGATATAACTCTTTTAATTTCTGCTTTCAATGAGGAGATTGGTATTTTTAATACTTTAAAATATGTTAGCAATCAAAACTATAATGGAAATATACACACAATAGTAATTGATAATAACTCCAATGATAAAACTGGCTCAGAGGTAAAAAGAGCTATGAAGGAATTAAATATGGATATCTTGTTATTGTCTGAACCTACTCCAGGAAAATTCAACGCACTTAATCATGGATTAAATCATGTAAATACAGAGTTTGTAATAACGTTAGATGCCGATACCTTAATTCATAAAAATGCTATAAGAAACCTTGTTGGAAGAATAAAATCTTCATCAGGTGAAGTTTGTGCTGTTGCTGGTTCAATGCTTGTTCGAAATAGTAGAGATAATTGGCTATCTAAAATCCAAGAATGGGATTACTTCTTAAGTATAGCATCCATTAAAAGAATGCAAGGATTATATCAAGGAACATTAGTTGCACAAGGGGCATTCTCCTTATATAAAACTGAGGTTGTATCTGAGCTAGGAGGATGGTCAGATGCTATAGGAGAAGATATAGTGCTTACGTGGAAGATACTTGCTAAAAACAAAAAGGTGTATTTTGAGCCTATGGCAATAGCATTTACAGATGTTCCAACAAAATTTTCACACTTCATAAAACAACGTTCAAGGTGGGCTAGAGGTATGATTGAGGGCCTTCGAGAAGTTAAACCCTGGAGACAGCCATCTATGTTTTCTAAATTTTTAACTGGAATAGATCTAATAATTCCATATATGGACCTTAGTTATACATTTTTCTGGATTCCAGGCTTAATTTTAGCTCTATTTTGGGGTAACTACGCTATAGTTGGCCCTATGATGTTATTAGTATTACCTCTTACTTTTATAAGTTTCGGTATACTATACCATTACCAATCTAATGTAGTTTTTAAAAACTTAAACTGAAAGTTAGAAAAAATTTAATTGGGTTTGTTTTATTTATTTTATGCTATCAACTTATCATGTCTCCAGTTTCTTTATGCGGATACATTCAAGAGTTATTTGGAGCAAAAAGAGTTTGGAAATAAATTTAAAATTAAAATGCCGCCTATAAATTCTTATAGGTGGCATTTTAATTTTAAATTTTAATCAATTCATACTCTATATTACCCATTCCCATTTCATGTGCATAGTCTATAATTCTCATTCCATTAACACCTGGATGTTCATGTTTAAATACATCATGCTTCATTTCCGCACATACCAAATCATAACAAGCTTTATCAAGTGCAACTGGATCCTTAGATGCAAGTATCCCTATATCGTGAGATATAGGTCTTCCTGACCACGGAACACAATCACAAAGTGGAGTTACATTCATAACAAATGTTATAAATCCTACTTTATCTTTTTTGTTACTAATAGCTCCATATGCATATTCAGCCATTTTTTCTACAAATATATTAGAATCAGTTGCCCACTGTATAGTTATAGCTCTAGTTGGACATACCGTTGGGCACTCTCCACATCCATAGCAAATATCATGATTTATTTTAGCTTTCTTTTCTTCTATGTTTATCGCTCCTACTGGACAAGATTTTGCACATTTATTACATCCAATACACTTATCATTATCTACCCCAGGTTTTGCATCTGAATGTTGCATTTGTTTTCCTGGTGCACTTGCACACCCCATTGCTAAATTTTTAAGAGCTCCTCCAAACCCAGCCATCTCATGACCTTTAAAATGACTCATTACAATCATTGCAGGAGAATTGTAAATTTCTCCTCCAATTTTTACTTTATCAAAATGTTTTTGATTAATTTCTACATCTGTTGAATTTCTACTATACAGACCATCCGCTATAATTATTGGGGCATTTACAACTGCATAAGCAAATCCATTTTCAATAGCCGTTGTTATATGGTCAACTGAATTTGTTCTACTCCCTGAATAAAGAGTATTTGTATCTGTTAAAAATGGTTTTCCCCCGTACTCTTTTACTTTATCAACTACTTGCCTAACCGCAATAGGACTCATATATGTAGTATTTCCTTTTTCTCCAAAATGCAATTTAACAGCTACTTGCTCATTTTCACTTATAAATTCTCGAAAACTAGCCCTTTCAAATAACTTTTTTACATTGTTCGGTAAGTTTCTACTTTGTGAGTCTGAATATAAGCTACAATAGTAAACCTTTGACATTTCCATTTAATTACCTCTCTTTTTTACTTTATATCTTTAAATATAGACTAATGCTTAGAATTTAATTCCAATATAGATTCAGATTTAAATTTTTAGTTTATATTTTTTAGAATCTTACATTGATTGTAAAAAAATACTGTATCAAATATTCTTGAGATCAACGACTATAACTTTTTAGCTATATTTTTATTGATCATACTTTTGATACAGTTTAATTATATTGTTTCTATTTTCCCATAAGATCTAACATATTTATAACCAATTTTGCAGAATTATTTGAGGCTATTATTTCAAATTCCCTATATGCTATCGCTGCATTATCATCTGCATTATCAGAAATGCTTCTTACTATTAAGAATGGTACATTGTTTATATCGCATACATGTGCTATTGCTGAACCTTCCATCTCTACGCAATATGGGCTATAATCGTTTATTAGTCTATATTTTAAGTCCGTATCAGCTATAAATGCATCTCCTGTTACCATTCTTCCTATGTGGCAATTATGACAGTTTAAACCACTACTTTCATATGCTCTAAGTGCTATATTTTTAAGTTCTTCATCTGAGTTAAAAAATTGCTTAAATGGAAAACAATTTTTCATTTGGATAGGCCTAACATCATGATATGTAATATCATCTGAAATAACAATGTCCCCAAGTTTTACATTATCATTTAAGCTTCCTGCAATTCCTGTATTAATTATTTTTTTACATTAAATTTATCTATCAATATTTGAGTACAACTTGAAGCATTTACTTTCCCAACACTGCAACTTGTAACTACAACATCTAACTCTTTATACTTACATATATAAAAATCAAATCCTGCATACTTCTCTTTTCTTTCTATGAACATATTATCCTTTATAGATTGTATTTCGATACTAGTTGATCCTATTATACCAATCATTTAACTCTATCTCCTCATTTTTCAATTAATATACTATAGTCATATATAATATTACTTACGTTGAATCATTCTAAATCTTTAGATAAAGTAAAGTTATTTTAATTTTACAGATATGTTATATTAAGGTTAATTATAGCACATTGTCATTGTCTTTTATCTAAATTGCAAAAATAATTTAGTAAAATTTTATTTAACTTAACATTTAAAAATGTTTGCTATATATCTTTAAAGAAGTCGTAATTCAAATTTAATCTATAGATTTAGATTTTTTAAGAGTATACATTATCGTTAATATTGTGAAGCACTTATTCTTCTCCCAATAATTCAAAGTAGTCTTCACGTTTTATAGAATAAATTAAATGCTCCATTTCCTTTTTTCATATATCTTTATATATTTATTTACTTGTTTCATATTTAATCTATTAGCTACGTTTTGGGAATTTATATTGTTCGTCCTTATTTGGGCTATAACTTCATTTGCATTTAACTCCTCAAAAGCATATCTAATACACTCTTTTGCTGATTCAGTCCCATAACCTTTATTCCAAAATTCCTTCTTTAGAATATACGCAATACCTATAAACTTTTCTTCTTTTATATTTTCAATTAAAGGCCCTGCAAGGCCAACCGTTTTCCCCGACATTTTTTCAGTTATTAAAAAATAGCTATACCCCTCATTTTCATACCTTTTGATATTTTCATGTATCCACTGTTCAACCTCTTCATTCGAAAACGTTTTTTCCCATGCATACATAACCTCAATATCTTGAAGTATACTTGCAATCTCTGAATAATCTCCTTTTAAAATTTTTCTAAACAATAACCTCTCAGTTTTTAAAATTGTAGTTTCCATATACCCACTCCATATACACATATATGTTTTCAAAACATTATGTCTGTATTTTTATCTATATATCAACAATAATCCTCTTATTTTTTAAGCACTAAGTCTATTATACAATATTTTTCGAATATTTTCTGTTATTTTACATAATTTTGTTTGTTTTTATTTGTTTTAACATTTACATTTATCCGAATCAACTTATTTTTTGAAAATTTCAAAATAAAATATCCATAGCATATTTTTATGCTATGGATATTTTTATTTTGATTTATTATTTTTTATTTCTTTTGAATATTTTTTAAAGCTTTTTAGAACCTCTTTTAATATCTTTTTCTAACTTTCTATTTTCATATGAAGTAAATAAACTATTAATATCATAACCATCAGGATACAACTGTGATGATTTTAAATACATCTTTATTTTCTTTATATTTATTTGAATAAATTCATTTTTGTATAAAACTTCTACATTGTTAATTTATCAACCTCTTTATGAATAATTGCATAGTCGTCTTGTTCTAATAAAAAGACCTTATCCCCTATTCTATAATCATTTTTTATTATATACTTTTCTTCTACTTCATCATTTTTTTCTATTTTGCTTCTCTTAACTAATTCTAAATTATACTGTTTATCATTAATATATAACTCAGCTCGTTTTAAAACTTTATCTCTTATTCCCATTTTTTGAAATGAATAATGCATTGCTATCTTCAGATTTACCTATAACTAATTTGTATAACGGTTCTAATGTTTCTTTATCAAATAGCATTCCTGCATTTTCAAATTCAGAATGCATATTGGCAAAATTTTTAATCTCTCCATAATGAGTAGATGCAACAACTATGCATCCCATATGATAAAACTCTTCGAGTATTGCTATCGCTAGCGAAGCTCCTTCATTTGGTTCTGTTCCGCTTCCTATTTCATCAAATAGTACCAATGTAGACTTATTACTCAAATTCATAATTTCTGCTATATTTTTTATATGAGATGAGAATGTACTAAGTGAATTTTCTATACTTTGATTATCTCCTATATCTACAAATATATTTTCAAAAACACTAATTTCAGTATCTTCTTCTGCACTTATATCAAATCCACACTGAGCTATTAATGTAAGTAATCCTACTGTTTTTAGTGATAATGTCTTGCCACCTGCATTTGGACCTGTTATTATTAAGCCTCTGTAATCTTTTCCGATCTCAAAGTCAAGTGGAATAACTTTTCCTTTTAAAAGAGGGTGTTTACCTTTTTTTATTTTTATATAACCTTTATTATTTACCAATGGTGTTATACATTTATTATTTAGACTGTGTTTAGCTTTTGCAAAAACCATATCATACTCTCCTATGATTTCCACATTCAGTTTAATTTCATCTAATTTTTCAAATATTAACTCCGTTAAATATGATAATATTTTATATTCTTCTATACTTTCATCTGATTTTAACCTAATTAAATCTAAACTAAATTTAGATACATTATTAGGTTCTATAAAAACTGTAGTTCCTTTTGATGATGAGTCTAAAATAGTACCCTCAACTTCATTTTTATACGAAGACTTTATAGGTATAACATATCTATCATTTCTCTTTGAAATTATAAATTCTTGAATATACCTTTTATTACTACTAGATGTTAAAAACTTATTTAATCTTTCTTTTATCTTGTCTTCACATACTTCAATGTTTCGTCTTATTTTTTTAATTCTTTAGAAGCGTTAGAATCAACTTTATTTCCTTTTATACTGTAGTTTATCTCATTTTCTATAAAGTCGCACTCAGCTATATTAACTGAATATGAACTTAATGTAGGTGCATAAAATTCTTTTTCGTTCATAAACTGTTTAATTTTTTTGCTGCCTCTTAAAAAGTCCTCTACTTTTATAAGTTCTATAGGATCCAAAATCATTCCTTTTTCAACTTTTTCAATAATTGAGTATATATTAAATAACCCTTCTAAAGGTATGTGGTTACTATTTAAAATTACATTTTTGGCTTCCTTATTTTCATTTAATCTCCTTTTTACTACACTTAAATTCTTGCTGGCACTTAATTTATCTATGAGATCTTTGCCTAGAGAACTAACACAATGAACTTTTACCATTTCCTTAAACTCATTTAGCTGTAGTTTTTCTAAAGTCATTTTATTCATTTGTAGCTCCTCCTAGATTTAAAGTATCCTTATCAGTTTCTTTTTTATTTTTGATATTATTTTTCTTATACTAGATTCAGATAAATTATATATGTTCACTATTTCATCAATTGAATAACCTTGTTTATATAACTTAAATATACTTTTGTTTCTAGTATATATAGCTTCTCTAGCTCCATTTTTTTGTCCCCATGGTATTTTTTCATTATTATATATAGGAATATAAATTACATCACCTTGAATATATTGTTGAATTTGTTGTAATAAATCTTGGGGTAATATATTTTTTGCATTTTTATATTTCAATTTTATAATCTCCTTTATTTTTAAGTTGTATATTCTACGAACTTAACAAATAAGGAGTTCATCTATTTGTAACTCCTTATTTGTTAAGAAGTACAACTCCCAGCTCTTTATAATTATTATTTTTCATAATTTACTCTCCTTCTATATTTTCTTTAATATATATTATTTCATATAACACATATTAGTTCAATGTAAAAAATAACTATAATTAAACTTTCCAATTTAACAAAAAATTCGCTTCGCTCATGTCGCTCAAATTTCATGTCGTCAACGTCCACTCGGTAAACTCGTGTCACGTTACTCAAACGACTCCGTCCGTTGCTCAAAATGTCATTTTTTACTTTCTCCAGAACATTTGTATAACTGTATTTCATAAATTATCCGCAAATATTAGTTAAGTATGATTTTTTAAGCGTAAAAAAAGAATCTGAGCAAATCTTAATTTTGTATGCTTAGATTCTTAAATATATATTATTTATTTTATACCTCTCCTGTTAGAAAATTTTCTAAACTTGTTTTTATTTTCTATTATTTTTCTAGTTTTTTCCATATTTATCTCCATAGGCATCAACTAACTCAGTTTTTTTATAAGTAATAGTTGATCCATCGTCTAATTCTAAATTTATAATATCTACGTTTTTTATAAGAGAAAATAAAACCATTGTATTCTTTATCATTACATCTGAAAATGGAAGAGTAATTGTTTCATTTGTACTTATAATAATTTGGGAATCCTCGAATGTTTTATAATTTAATGTAATTTCATAAGGCTTTTCCCCCGTTTTTAATTCAAACCCTTGTAAATTATCACTTGCAAGCAAATAATTTGAAATATTTCCAACAGCACTATTATCTCCTATATAAGAATCTTTATATTTTAATAGTTTTTCAACTTTTTCTCCTAATGTTATTTCGCTCTGCTCTTGACTGACTTTACTGCATCCAATTATACTGAATACTCCAATTAACATTATAACTAATAATGCTTTTAGTCTTAAACTTGTATACTTCACTTGCACCCCTCCCTAAATTCGCTCTAAGTACTAATGATTATACATAATTTGGTAACTAATTTTAATATTTGTTACCACACTGTAACTAATCTTTTTACAGCTTAATAATACCTTTTAAAATTTATAAAAATCAAAGTAAATTATTATTATTAATATATTCGTATTTTTAATTAATATTATTAAATTTCATTTATTCAAACAAATAAAAAACTATGGACTATTTTAGACCATAGTTTTTACTTAAATAATTTTTGCTAAAATTGTAAATCCAATTTGTATAACACTATATAGCATATTTATAATTACCATTATTGAAAATGAATTAAATTTTTATTATTATTATATAATGTGTATGCTGAAACAAAAATGAAAGATGGTATAAAAATTATAATTGCATAAGGTAAACTATAGTTTTGAATTCCTGAAAGTAGTATTGCAGTTATAAATGTTATCATAAATTTATTATCTGTTGACTGCCCTATAAGTTTACTAACTATAACTATTAATATAGATTCAACAATTGGTCCTATAATAACAGCTACTAAAAAATCCCATCCCAATGACATAGTCCCTGAAAATTCTAACCTCCTGTATGTGTTAGAATAAATTTTTAAAAAATCAAAAGGTACCGTAAAGACTAATGCTACTAGTATAGATAAGGCTATGAATTTACCTTCACTTACGTTGTTTATATAATCTAAAATTTTCTTCATAATGCCCTCCTTACTCTATTTTAGCATTAATTAATAATATTACAAATATATATTAAAGTCGTTTTTGACTCTGTTTAATTGATATTAATTATAATAACTATACTTTATATGTTGATAGTTAAATGTTATATTTACTTAGAAAAAATCCGAGTTAATTTAATATACTCGGATTTTTTCTTCTAAGAATTTTTCTTTTCTAAACAGCTCTCAGGATTTATATATATAACTTCCCACTTACCATTCTTATTTTTCTTGTAGTCAGCTATTTTTATATCATATCCATTAGTTAATTGATAGAAAAGCACATAATACTGATTTCCATCCTTATCTTTAAAATATACTTTTTTCTCATAACCATCTTGTTTTACTTTTACATCTCCTGATACTAAAGAACACCAATCTCTATACTTAATCTCTACTACTAGTTTGGCATCATAGTTCCAACCATGATATGGTGCACATAAATAATTCTCAGGTGCATACTGCATATCTTTTATCTTGTAAACTCCATTTTCTTTGTTAAGATAAATATATCCATAATAGTAGGCAAAACACCTTTCTTTTCATTGGTTCCTTCTATTATTTCTAATTCAACAAAATATTTTAAATCTTTTTTATTGTTTTCATCGCTAGGCAACTTATTAAGTTTAATTAAATTTATATGAAGTTTATTTTCAAATGATTTTAAATATTCTTCATAACTATGACCTTGCTTATATGAATTGGATAAAAAATTATATGCAA
This sequence comes from Paraclostridium sp. AKS73, assembly GCF_025671395.1. Lineage (NCBI taxonomy): Bacteria > Bacillati > Bacillota > Clostridia > Peptostreptococcales > Peptostreptococcaceae > Paraclostridium > Paraclostridium sp. AKS73. The sequence goes on from NZ_JAIXHU010000003.1 coordinate 87,360, forward strand.
CAGGGTAAGGCCCTCTTGTGTCCCCTAAAGATCCACATCCTGTATGATTATCTTCAGTTGGATTTGCAGCTTCTCTTAAAACACTAAAATAATTTATTATTGTATCTTCTGGAGTTTTTAAAAGATTGTTGGGTATCTTTAAGTTTATATCTTTACTACCATACATATTATAAAGAGAACTTTCATCTTTATCATTTAAAATTGGAAGTTTAGATGGTCTGAAAAATCTCTCTATAATATTTTCTTCGTCATAATTTTTTGTTCTTTTATCGCTTTTTACTTCACATTGTTTTAACTTACATCCACCTAAAATCAGGTCTTGTGTATTAACTTCATTTGCATTTGATATTATTGTGCTTCCCATTAAAGCCACTAAAATTAAAATTGTAATTTTTGTCCTTAGCATAATTAGTCTCCTTTTAGTTTTAGTAGTTTTATTATTCTCATTTTATACTTAAATAACTCATTTTTTGTTTTTTAATTTTTCGGTCCACTAATTTCATATACTATATTTTTCTATTTATAAATAAAAGCTATAGTTTTATAAATTATAAAACTATAGCTTTTATTTTAATTTAAAACAAAATAATTAAAGTGCTTTTTCTATTATTTTGCGGCTTATATTTAATCCCAAATCTCCTCTTTCTGATAAGTTTGTCATCCCATGACAATCAAGAGAATTTACAACAGTATCTACATCTTCTTCTTTAAGCCCATATACCGATAAATGAGTTGGCATATCTAAGCTTTCAAAAAACTCACGAGTTTTTCTTATTGCTATATCTATTTTTTCATCATCGCTACCTTCTTTTATATCCCATACGCGCTCAGCATATTGAACTAATTTAGATCCTTTCTCATTTCTTCTAACTTCCCAAAGTGCTGGAAGTATAGCTGCTAAGGTTTTAGCATGATCTATTCCATATAAAGCCGTTAATTCATGTCCTATTTTATGTGTTGTCCAATCTTGAGGAACTCCTGCAGCTATAAGACCATTAAGTCCCATCGTTGCGCACCAAACTAAATTCGCTCTTAAATCATAATCTATTGGATTATCTATAGTGTCTCTTCCAATTTCTATTAACGTCTTTAATATTCCTTCTGCTGTTCTATCTTGAAATCTTGCATCAACAGGATATGTAGCGTATTGTTCTAGTACATGTATATATGTATCTACTACTCCATTTGCTACTTGTGTCTTAGGCAAAGTAAATGTCAGTGTTGGGTCTAATATTGAAAATGTAGGGAATGATAAAGGACTTCTAACAGAGAATTTACCTCCATTGTAAGAAATAACCGCTCCTCCATTCATTTCTGATCCAGTTGCCGGAAGTGTAACCACTGTTCCTATAGGTAACCCCTTAGAAACTGGAACAGGTTTAAAACCATAGTTTAATAAATCTGTTTTGTCTTCACCTTCATAGTTAGCTGCTAAGTTTACAAACTTAGTTCCGTCCATTACTGAACCTCCACCAACAGCTAATAAAAAATCTATATTTTCTTTTTTAACTAATTCTGCCGCTTTTATTAATGTTTCATATTTTGGATTTGGTTCTATACCCGAAAATTCAAATATTTCACGACCTTTTAAAGCCTCTTTTACCTTGTCTAAAGTTCCAAATTTTTTAATACTTCCTCCACCATAAAGGACTAAAACTCTTGCAGCCTCTGGTATAAGTGAATTTAATTCTTCTATTTTATCTTTTCCAAATACTATTTTAGTTGGATTGTGAAAAGTAAAGTCTAACATTGTTGATCAACTCCTTATTGTCTATCTCTCTCTATATAATACCATATTTTCCTATTTTATTTTGTAACATTAAATTGACAGTAATCTTAGAATCATAAAATGGATACTTTAAATATTTAAAGTATCCATTTTATATGTTTATACTAAATTATCTATTAGTATTTTTATTTTTCAACTTATAATTTTTTATAATTTTAATTAGGAAATACCCTAAAAATAATACGGTATATATACTTAACTTAATTATATCAATCTCATCATCATTTAGAAGGGCAAGTACTATATGTACATATACTAAAAAGTAAAATGGATATGCCCACCTTTGAACCTTTTTCCAGTCTGCATATGACATTTTTGACCTAATATTTTTAAATGAAGTTATAAATAGTGGTATCATTATTATAAATGCTATTAATCCAACTATCAAATATACTATGTAAAGTGTTGTTATCGGCTTATGAACTAATATTTTATTAACAAAACGTACTAGATACATTATTCCATGTGGAAGTAAAAGTATACACCCTAGTATAGCAGATTCAGCTCTTATGCTTAATAACTTTTTTGTTAATTTCCACTTAGGATTTAATGCTCCTGCAAACATTACCAATAAGAAAAATGCTATTGATACATTTCCTTTCATAAAAGCTTTTTCTAATTCACCTATAAATCCTTGCATTTTTGTATCGCTTATTAACCTATAAATTTCATAAATCATTGTAATAGATGCTATAGCCGTAGCTATACTATAAAAAATTTTAGAATGCTTTTTTATACCTTTTGTATAAATTAGTGCGAGCGCTGCTGTGAATATTAATGAATAAACTAATCTCATGCTCATTCTCCTTTTATTTTTAGAATTTTTATCAATTCATATTTTGTATCATTTTATAATGATAATTAATTTCATTAATATTTTATTCTATTAATAATTTTTTTGTCAATAATTTTTTAATACTCAAAAGACCCCTATATCGTAATTTACGACATAGGGGTCTTTTGAGTATTAATTATTTACCTGTACTTCCAAATCCACCAGTTCTTAATTCACCAGTTTCAAAGTCGTCTCCGTCTGCTAAAAGTATTGGCATGAATATAGCTTGTCCTATACCATCACCTACTTTAACTTCCCATGATTTTTTTCCTCTATTAACTAATTTTATAAAATAATGACCTTCATTAGATTCACAATTATAATAGTCACCATCGCCTATACCTACAGTATTTGCTAATTGTATTTGATATTTAAATCCCATTCCACTTCTTGGAAATAATGCTAGCATTTCTCCAACTTGCATATATGCTTTAAAACCAGTTGGAATTACTATATCTTCTCCTGGTTCCAATGTAAAATTCAATGTACTTTTTATGTCATATCCTGCAGCAAATTTTGTTGCTCTATTGGGTAATGTTAACTCTTCATATGCTATATCTGCATTTGCTTTTTCAAATTCTGCTTTACTTACTTTTTCAAATCCTCTTACTTTCATTATGTTTCTCCTTTAAAAATATCTTTAATACTTATAATAACATATCTATTTTGTATAACAAATCAAAAAAATATTTAAAATTAGTTTTTTATCTAAGTTAATTAAGTTTCATTATAATCTCGGCAAAGTATTTGTCATTATCAATTTTTTTAGGAATATAAAAATCATATTTTATAAGCACTTCTATGTTTAATTTCTTATTATGATTAAAATATCTGTTCATCAATATTAAATACTTATGTAATTCCTCTAAATTGCCATAAAAATTAGTAGATGCAAACTTACCACAAACTATTTCTTTTGATAAATCTAATCCTTCATTTATATACTTTTTGGCTATATCTATATTCCTTTCTTCTTCTTGTATAAATAAAATACTTTCATTTTCTATAATTTCTTTATTGTTAACAACATTGTATAAAGTGTAGTAACATTCTTGATTCGTAGATTTTAAGTTTTCTTCCAAATACTTTGCATACTTTGAACTTTTTTCTTTTTCCAACATTTTCTTTATCTCAACACAATAAAATCTATACGTACTTTCATATACACTTATATTATTAAAATTATATTCATTTTCATAATTTTCTATTGTTTTGATTATTTTGTTTAAATTTTTTAATTGAGCATGTTTTCTCTTTAGTTCTTCAATCTTTTCTTCTATCATACTTTCTTGCTTTGTAATTAACTCTTTATATTCACAAAGTTCTTCACTTTCTATAGTTTCTTTTATATCAGATAAAGATATATCTAAATCTTTTGTTAAAAGAATTAAATTCAATTGATCTAAATGTTTTTGAGAATAACATCTATAGCCATTTTGTTTATTTATATCAGGCTTTAAAATTCCTAAATTGTCATAATACCTTAATGTGTCTTTACTTATTCCGAATAACTTACTTACTTGTCCTGTTGAAAGTTTCATAATATCACCTCAAAAATAATTATAGCCTATAGAACAACGCTATAGGCTATAATTATTTTTATTTACTTTATAAATTAACACTTACTTACAAACAATATTATCTATAACTTCTTTACATTCATTTTCTATATCTTCTATAGAATTGTGTATAAAGATTCCATTTCCGCATGCATATATGTTTTTTCTTGATGTCATAAATGTTTTATCAACTTGTGGACCTGTAGTTACTTGATTTAATTTAATATCACTTCTCATAGCTACTAATCCATCTGAAAGCATTTGGTTTGAAAATATCAAAGTATCACAATCTACAAATATCTCTTGATCTCCTTTAGATAACTTAACTCTATTTATTCTTCCTTGTCCATATATAGATTCTATTGAATAGTTATCATATATATTATCAGTTAATCCATAAGTATTAGCATCTTTATCAGTCGTAATAATTCCTACTACATTTATATTGTTATCTTTTAATTCCTTTTCTATCATGTACAATGTAGCATTTCCAGCTATAAGTATTTCTTTACCTGGAATCATATGAGGCATATTGAATATCTTTTTAGCCATTCCTACAGTAAGAATTCCAGAACATCTATCTCCTACCATATTTACAGGTTTTCTTGAACCTTCTTTTGCCCCATTTGAAAGTATAATATTTGTACCTTTTATTTTTTCTATACCATTTTCAGGACTAGTGCAAAGAACTTCATTATTATCCTCTATTTTTAAAACCATAGTATTTAATTTTACATCTATATCGCATTTATCTAATTTATTTAATAAACTAACTTTGTAATCTTTTCCTAATATAGTTTTTTCTTTACTTATATTATAATCACCTAAATTTAAATCTCCACCTAATACAGGGTCTTTTTCAATTAATAATATATTCTTGATTCCTTTTTCGTTAGCGTCTATAGCACATAGTATACCCGCTGCTCCACCGCCAACTATAATTAAGTCATATGCTTTCATGATTAAACCTCCTTATATCCAATAACTGTAGAAGATTTGCAGTTTTTATTTACTTTACTTATATCTATTCCTAATTCTTTACTTAATATCATGCTTATTGGAATCATGCATCCACTTCCTTGACATCCACCCATCATGGCACGAGTTCTTCTCTTGATTCCATCTAATGTCGTAGCCCCTAGTGGTCTTCTTATTGCATCAATAATCTCACCTTCTGTTACAAATTCACACTTACATATCATTTTTCCGTAAGAAGGATTTTGAGCTATTAATTTATTTTTTCTTCAATGTTTAATTCACTCATTCTAACCATTTTAGTTCTAGTCTCTTTAAAGTTTTCTTTTTCTTTTAATTGAATATTTTTAGAAACTATATCTACTACATATTTAGCTATAGCTGGCGCTGCTGTTAATCCTGGTGAGTCTATTCCTATTACATTTATGAAGTTTTTGCAATCTCTAGACTCTTCTATTATAAAATCTCCCCCACAAACTTTAGGTCTTAATCCACTGAATGTATTTAAAACTCTTGATACAGGAATGTCTTTTATAGTTTTTTGACTCTTTTCTAATATTTCATCTATACCTTCTCTTGAAGTTTCTATAGTATCACTATGTTTTGCATTAGGACCTATTAATAAATTCCCATCTACTGTTGGTGTAACTAAAACACCTTTACTTAATTTACTAGGTACTTGGAATAAAGTTTTTTCACATAATGTTCCTGCAACTTTATCAAATAAGCAATACTCACCCTTTACAGGATCAATTTCATACTTTTCATTACTAACTAAATAAGTTAAATCATCTGCTCCTAATCCTGCTGCATTTATAACTAGCTTACTTTCAACAACTTCTTTATTATCAAGTTCTATTTTATAAGAATTTAACTCTTTTTTTATATCCACTACAGAATTTCCTAGTTTAAATTCAACTCCATTTTCAACTGCATTTTCACCTAATGCTAATGTCATTTCATAAGGACTTACTATTCCAGAACTTTTTACATATAAAGCTCCAACTACATTTTTATTTATATTTTTCTCTAACTCTAAAACTTCGTCTTTATTTAAAATTTCTAATCCCTTAACACCTATTTCATCTCCATTAGCCTTTAATTCTTTTACTTTTTCTAATTCTTCTTCATTAAATGCTAGTACTAAAGCTCCATTTCTTTTAAAAGGAAATTGAAGTTTTTTAGATAAATCATCCATCATTTCATTTCCTTCTAAATTTAATTTTGCTTTTAGAGTTCCTTTTTTTCATTATATCCGCCATGTATAATACCACTATTTGCTTTTGATATTCCCTCAGCAACATCTTCGTTTTTATCTATTACTAATATATTTAAGTCATATCTAGATAACTCTCTAGCTATGGCACATCCTACTACACCTGCTCCTATTACAGTAATATCTTTCATACTGATTCCTCCTTCATAAAGAGCTTTCATATCATTTTTTGTCAAATTTTAGCTTTTCTAATTTCAAATATAGTATATACCTATTTTTACTATAAGTAAAATTTATAATTTTAATAATAATCATTATTTTTTTTAATAATAACACAATAAAATTTTAAAATTTTAGACAAAATATAGTCTCCTTAAGACGAAAAAAAAGAGATTAATTAAATTAACTCTTTTCATTGTTAGCTTTTATTTTATTTTTCTTATTTATACTAAGTAGTTTAATTCCTATAAACACTAATATTAAACTTATCATTATAAGGATAATAAGTTTAAATGCCTCAAAATTGCTAAAGTCTATAGTTAAAGCTTCATTTAATTTGCCTATTAATCCATCAGATTTTGTTGAGTGCATTGCAAATACAGATATTGAATTATTTAAAAAGTGCATTATCATAGGTATAAATATTGATTTGCTCTTATAAACAGCATATCCTAGTGCAATTCCTAAAATACTAGTTGGTATAACTCTTATAAAGTCAATGTGCATAAATCCAAATAATATACCACTAAAGATAACACCCCATAATTGAGCTTTCTTCTCTTTACTTTGTGTAAATGAAGTAAAGACAAAGCCTCTAAAAAATATTTCTTCGCATATAGCTGGCATAACTGCTATAACTATTAAATTTAATAATATACTATCATCTACTTTTAATGCCTCGTTTAGACCTTCTACAACCTGCATATTTTGAGGGAATAAATAAAGTAATATTTGACTTATTAAGTTAATAACTACAAATACCCCACCCCAAAGGATTATGCCTCCTAGTACATGTTGTATTTTAGGTATCTTTATATTAAATATATTTTTAAAATCAGACTTAATATACCATGCAAATATTAATGGCATACTAATAATCATAATTTGTGTAGCCGCTATCCCAACAGTTCCAAATTTTAATTGAATTAAACTTCCTACGTATATTAACAATACTACTCCAACTGCGTACAAAGTAACTCCATCCGCAACAGAAGGCATAGCTCCTTTTTTAATGTTGCTTCTTTTCTCTAGTAATGCAAAGTTTTTGCTACTTCCAAATAAAATTTCTTCCGAGTTAAACATCTTCGATAATAACAATACAGCTATTATAACAAACACAAGGTTTGATAATAAAACTAAAGCTATTAAACTTATATTACTATTAAATGTTAGTACACTTTTAATAAGTAAAGATATATTAACTACAGGTATTGTAGCTGTGAAGCTATCTAATTCAATAGTAGGAACCATAGAAACGTAAGATGGTATCATAACAAATAGTGTAACTGGTGTTATATAGTTTTGAGCATCTTTAAAGCTCTTAGCTAAAGAACATACACACATACTTACAGCTGACACTACCATAGCAAATAAACAAACACATATAAGTGTAATTATTCCAGGGAGTATCATTTGTGAATAGTCAATGCTTACCATTCCCATTTCACTTACCATACCTTGAGTTGCAAGTAAAAATACCATTGTTATAAATATAGATAAAATATTTAAGATTGCAGAAACCACTGCACAAAGCGATACAGCTAAATATTTTCCCATAACCAATTCTAAATTTGTTATAGGTAGTGTAAATAAAGTTTCTAAAGTACCTCTTTCTTTTTCTCCTGCCATAACATCTATCGCAGGGTATATAGCTCCCATTAAAAGTCCCATAATTAATACAAATGGTAATATCTGACCTATAAAATGACCTGCTACTTCTTCATTTTTTGCCACATCTAAAGTTTTATAACTTAACGGTTCAAGCGTTGACTTTATATCTAATCCACTTTCTTTTATTTTATTTTCTACTAATTCTTCCTTATATGTATTTAATATTTTTTCTACTTCTTCTTGTGCAATGCTTGATGAATTTTCAGATGAGTCTATATAAACATTAAAATTTAGGTATCCATTTTTATCATTTATATTTATATAAGCATCTATATTTCCATCTTTTAAATCTTTTTTATAGTCATCTGTAGTTTTTAACTCTATCTGCCCTACTTCACTATTATCTTTTTTCTTTCTTTATTAGTTTCATCTATTACTGAAACTAAAGCTTATTTGGATTTTTATCAAAAGCTATATTTATATTTTCTTTCTCCATACTATTCATGGACATAGACATAACTTGAGTCATACCTACCATAAGTATTGGGTATAAAATTATTGGTAGTATAATCATCATAAATATAGTTTTTTTATCTCTTAATATATCTAAAATTTCTTTTTTAAATATTTGTTTTACTATTTTATTCCTCAAATAAATTCCCCCTCTCACTTGCAAGAGTTATAAATGCATCTCTTAAATTGTTAGTTTTTGTATTTTCCTTTAATTCTTCAGGAGTCCCAATTGCAATAATTTCTCCTTGATGTATCATAATTATTTTGTCACACAAAGTTTCAGCTTCTTCCATATAGTGAGTTGAGTATAGTACAGTTTTTCCTCTTTGTTTTTCATTTTTCATAAAATCTATTATAGACTTGCTACTAATTACATCTAACCCTAGTGTTGGCTCATCGAATATGTATATTTTAGGTGAGTGAACTAGACATCTTGCAATTGATGTTCTTTGAGTTTGACCTGTTGATAAGTTTTCGATTCTATTATCTATAAAACTTTCCATATCCATTATATCTATAACTTCATTTATAGATTTTTCAATTTCATCTTTTGGCATTTCATATAAGTTTGCAAAAGTTGTTAATAATTCTCTTGGAGAAAGTCTATTGTAAAGTTTCGTATTTCCAGATAGATATCCAATTTCTTTTTTAGCTGCATTTTTATCTATTGAATAATCATATCCGCAAACTTCTATGTGTCCAGATGTAGGAGTTAATATTCCTCCAAGCATTCTAAGTAAAGTTGTTTTTCCTGCTCCATTCGGACCTAGTATTCCTAAGATTTCTCCTTCTTTTGCATTAAATGAAATATTATTTACTGCTAAAAATTCTTCTTTTTTTGTTTTAAATTTAGTTAAATTTTTCTTTTTTTTTAGAATTGTCGTCTTTTACAACTCTAGTAAAAGCTTTGCACAAGTTGTTTACTTCTATCATTTTATCCCCCTTAACTTCTAATTTAACAATTTTTGAATCTTTAAAACTTATTATACTCCTTAGATTTGTAATTTAAAATAAAACTGGATTGAAATCGTTAAAATAAGGACTAAAATTAGTCTAAATTTCAATTTTCATTCCATCATATGCAAATTTTATATTTTTATATTGTTTTTCTATTTTAATATAATCATCATAAGACTTACCCCAATCTTCTTCTAAGTGCGTTATAATAACATTTTTTATGCTATAATTATTTTTTAAATTTTGTATTTCATCTAATGTAAATAGCTCTTTTCTAAGTGGATTATCTGCCTCTAGAATAAATCCATCTTTAAGTTCGTCTCCAACAACCGTATTTCCTATTATAAGTAAATCTGCTTCTTCAAATATAATATCATTTGGAAATGGTTTTACATCACAAGGAGCGTATATAACTTTTTTATTATCTTTTTCAAATACAAATACAGTTGCATGATTAGCCTTAAAAAAACTTATTTTTATTCCATCTATTATTATAGAACTTTCTATAATTTTTCTTATTATTAACTTTCTAACATTTTCATAATAATCTAAATATGACCCAAATTTAAATTTTATAGAGTTTATATCTTCCATTACATGCTCCATAGCTAATACATTTACTGGATTAGTGCATTCTTTTCCTTTAGAAATTTCTAACCAGTTTAATCTTATATGTTCAAATACCCTCATGCCAAGAGTATGGTCCGGATCAATATGACCATATAAAACATAATTTATTTCATCAATTTCTAAAAAATTGATTGCTTGAGTTATATCTTCAGGGGTGTCTATTAACATTCCCAAATCTTCTATAAATAAGCTGCATCCATATCTAGAATACGGATGCCCTTTTAATCTAGCTTCTTTACAAATCCTGCATTTACACAGTGGCTTAGGAAGTGCAACACATCCTCCACTTCCAATTATTTTTAACTTCATAATTTCTAACACTCCTTCTGTTTAGCATACATGTTTTTCCATTCAGATTTTAAAATAGAATACACAGCTAAATTATAAAATCCATCTTCGTCCCTTAACCTGTTCGCTTCCCTTAATGTTCCTTCATATTTCATATTGCTTTTTATCATTACTTTCCCAGACTGAATATTATTTACATTATGCATTGCTACAATTCTATTTAACCCGACCTTCTTAAATAGAAAATCAATAACTCCACTCAAAGCCTCTGTCATTATTCCCCTATTCCAAAATTGCCTTGATAAGCAATATCCAATTTCACATGAACAATGATTTTCTTTTAAGTTAAAAACTGCTATATCTCCTATAACTTGATTATTAGACTTTATTTCTATTCCCCAATGATACCTATCCATATTTTCATATTCTAAAATCCAAGATTCAAGTATCGATTTTGTTTCATCTACGCTTTTATGTGGTTTCCATGCTAAAAACTTAGAAACCTCTTCATCTGATGTCCAATTATTAAACATATCATCTTTATCATTTATAGTATATCTTCTTAATATCAACCTCTTTGTTTCTACAATTTCAGTCCCTATGTTTTTTAACATACACAATCCTCCTATTTATGCTATAACTAAACTATAATTATTTAAATTTCTTACTATTTTCCTTATTTATATCCTTATTTAATATATATAGTGTCTTAATTCTACTTTCTATTTAACTATTCTACGATTTATACTCCTTACCTCTTTTATTCTTTGCTTTGATAAAAAACATTAAATTAAAGGACATTTTGCTCGTATATCTAATATATTAAATCTAGTTGATAATTTGAAAAAAAGGAGGGTAACGACTGTTGAATAAAATCTATAAATATATATATAAATAGAGTGAAAAATTATAGATTATGATAGACTACTATTGAGGTGATAAATAAATGAAATATTACTCAATAGGAAAATTTGAAAAGAAAATAGGCAAAACAGTTCAAACTCTTAGAAATTGGGATCACAAAAGGAGTTTGAAACCACATCATATAACCGAAGGTGGTACAAGGTATTATTCGCAAGAGTAACTTAATCATTTTTTAGGATTAAAACAAGGGAAGGGACTAAATAAAAAGACTATTGGATATTGTAGAGTTAGTTCACACAAACAAAAAGATGATTTACAAAGGCAAATAGAAAATATTGAAACATATATGTTTGCTAAAGGGTATCAATTTGAAATCATAACAGACATAGGAAGTGGGATTGACTACAATAAAAAAGGATTAAATCAACTAATAGATATGATAACTAATTCAGAGGTAGATAAAATCGTAGTCCTTTACAAAGATAGATTAATTAGGTTTGGATATGAATTAATAGAAAATCTTTGTGATAAATATGGAACTACTATTGAAATAATTGATAACACTGAAAGAAGTAGTGAACAAGAATTAGTTGAAGACATGATACAAATAGTAACTGTATTTAGTGCAAGACTTCAAAGTAAAAGAAGTCATAAGGCTAAGAAAATGATTAAGGAGTTATTTGAAGATGATATTATCGAAGAAAGTTAGGCTATACCCAAGTGAGTTACAAGAACAGAAGTTATTGCAATCCGTAGGTACTACAAGATTTATATATAATTGGACACTTGCTAAACAAGAAGAAAATTATAAAAATGGTGGTAAATTCATTTCAGATAGTGAATTGAGAAAAGAGATAAGTCAATTAAAGAAAACTGAATTAAGTTGGCTTAAAGAGGTATCTAATAATGTGGCTAAACAATCAGTTAAAGATGCTTGTGATAGCTATAAGAGATTTTTCAAAGGGGTATCAGACAAACCACGATTTAAGAGTAGAAGGAAAAGTAAAAAGTCCTTCTACAACGATAACTGCAAGTTAAAGGTTAAAGAAGGAAAGTTAGTTAATATTGAAAAAGTTGGTTGGATAAAAACCAATGAACAACTACCTATTGGTGTCAAGTATTCTGATCCTCGCATCTCATATGATAACAAATACTGGTATATTTCAGTAGGTATAGAGCAAGAAGAAATTAAAGAAGAATTAACAGATGTATCATTAGGGATTGACTTAGGATTGAAGGATTTAGCAATATGTTCTAATGGTGAAGTTCATAAGAATATAAATAAAACTAATGTGGTTAGAAAAATCGAAAAAAGATTAAAAAGACTACAAAAGCAAGTAAGTAGGAAATATGAACAAAATAAAAAAGGAAAGGAGCTTGTCAAAACTAAAAATATCATAAAACTTGAAAAGCAGATACAACAAGTACATAGAAGATTGGCCAACATTAGAAATAACTATCTTCATCAAACTACTACTAATATAGTGAAAACCAAACCATATAGAGTTGTAATTGAAGATTTAGCAGTTTCTAATATGATGAAAAATAAACATCTATCAAAGGCTATATCAAAACAAGGTTTCTATGAATTTAAAAGACAAATTGAATATAAATGTAAGTTCAGAGGAATTGAATTAGTAATAGCAGATAGGTTTTATCCATCAAGTAAGACTTGCAGCCAATGTGGAGAGATTAATAAAGATTTAAAACTTAAAGATAGAGTTTACAACTGCAGTTGTGGTTTATCTATTGATAGAGATTTAAATGCAAGTATAAATCTTTCAAATTATAAATTAGCATAGCGTCACTAACAAGATAATGCTAATATGTAGGATTCGTTGTATCCGAATTTACGCCTATGGAGTGTTATATCAAACTAAAGTAGATAACTGTTTATAGTTTTCAAAATAGGACACTATGAATTAGGAATTAAACAAGATTTATAGATAATTATAGATTTTTGGCAACGGGCTAAAATGATATTAAAAGAACTTCCAATAAAGGAATTGAGGCCAAATAATTTTTATATAAATAAAGATAAATTAGAAAAATAAGAAAAATATATAATGAGGATAAAAATCCTGTCTTTCCTCCAGTACTAGTTGGAGTAATTAATGGAGAATATGCACTTATAGATGGTCACTCAAGGACTATGGCTGCATTTGAAAACGGCAAAGAATTTATATCTGCACAAATTCATCCAATAGAAGAGGTTCCTGGACCTACAAAACTTTACTTAACTATTCATAATAAATCTAAAGAAATGGGACTTGAATCTATAGAAAGTTTAAACGATAGGATAATCCCTAATTTTGAGCATGAAATTTTATGGGTTAATTACTGCGATAAATTGCTTAAAGAATTACAATAAAAATACACTTAGTAATTTACTAAGTGTATTTTTATTGTAATTTATATTTACTTATCTAACTAAATAGTTTATCTTTACAAGTTTAACAATTTCTCTAGCTTCTTCAGCTTGAGCTTTAGGAACTTTAAATGAAATAGGTGCATTATGAGGTATGCCACTTTGACTTATAACCGTGTTTCCATCCACTCCTATTTTTATATCAACATCTAAATCAAATGTAGATGCAGATTCAAAAGATATACTTTTTACGTTTTTAGAAGGGAAAAATTTAACTTCTACTTTTTTCCACTAACACCTTGAACATCTACTAAGTATATTCCATAATTAGTTAATATTATAGAGTCTCTTATAAAAGTAAATGCTTGTATTATCTCTTCTCCATCTATTAGGTAATCTTTAATTTTATTTCCTGCTGAACTATCTATTGATCCATATCCTGCTAACTTATTAAAAAAAGCCATTAAAAATCTCCTCCAAAATAATTTGTTTTATGTAACATTATCATATTTCAATTTGTATTTCAAGTAAATTGTATAGTATTTTAATTAAATGATTTATAATCTGTCATATAATTATAAATCCATACTCATTCTAATCATATCTATACATTCTATTCCATTTTCTATTATTTTCTCATCATAATGTTTTTTAAAAAAGCCTTTATCTATCCCTGTTATTCTAAATCCACACTTTTGATAGAAAGCTAATTGATATATACTTGAGTTTCCTGTTCCAATTTCTAGTGTTTTAATATTTAAATTCTTACTTGTGCTTATAGCATGTTCTATTAAAATTTTTCCAATACCTTTTTTCTGATATGCTTCATTTACTGATATATTCATAATCTCTCCAGTTAATGGTCTAGTATTTAATATTACATATGCACCTACAACTTCATTTCCAATGGATGCAACATACAGATTACCTCTACTTATATACTCATTTATTGATTCTTTAGACGGATCTGCTAAATATAATAATTCATACGGTATTTCTCCATTTTCATCTACTTTTTTTATATTGATTTTGCTCATTTTACCCTCCAAAATATATTTATTAATTAATTAGATTTTTTATCATATATAATATAAGTTTAAAGGATTTCCCAACTTAAAGTCGAATTTTATTATAAAAATAATTTCTATAATCATTTTACTCCTGTTTATTTTTTATGGTTATGGTAATTATAAATACAATTAGACTTGTGTTAAAACAATATATTAAATTTAAAGGTGGTATTTTTATGAACAGAGATTTGAAGTTAAGACGAGATATTTGGTTTTGTTTAGGATTAATATTACTTCTAGCTACTATATGGAATATTTCATGTAGCAGTAGCTTCGTATTTATTTATTTAATTTTAACTATAATTTCTTCTATTGGAGCTCTACGAAATCATAAAGAACTCACTGGTTATACTGATTAATTTGTTAAATTTATTGAATTATATATTAAAGTTTTATATGTTAAATATTCCTTTAATATATAATTCAATTTAAAATCATCATTATATTTTTGTATAAAATATAACTTATCTATATGTCATTAAAAATTCCTTTTCAAATTCATATTTATAAATTTCCCATTCTTTTTTTATTAAGTCCATATAAACCACATCTGAAAATTCACCAAATCTACTATCGAAGTACCCATCTCTAATTATTCCTATATTTTTAAACCCAAGTTTTTTATATAATTGTTGCGCTCTTTTATTGTCAGCCATCGTTGTTAACTCTATTTTATTTAAATTTAAAAACTTAAACATAAAATCTATAAAATGATATAGAGCATCTAATCCATAACCTTTACCTTGTTCATCTAAATTGCAAATTTTTATTCCTAATTCTGCTTTTTGGCTTCTACTATCCCAATTACAATAATTAATTTCACCTATTGGTGTTGAATCATCTTTTTTACAAATTATAAATCTTTTATCTGTTGGAAACATTGTTTCATTTTCAAACTCTTTGAATAACTTGCGCTTTATAGCTTCCTTGCTATTTAAAACTCCAAATGCATGAGTAGAATGTTCCATCATTTCTCCATCATTCCACCATTTGTATAAAAACTCTTCATCTCCCAATTCTAATGTTCTTATGAATAAATTTTTGCAAATTATCATTTATATCCCCCTAAATTATTTATTTTAAAATTTTACACTTAAAATAATTTTATTTTTTTATTATCCTATTTATTCTCTTACTTTGATATATTTTAGATATATATGCTTGAAATCCTTTAATAAATGTAAATTTATTAACTAAATTTCTGAAAAAATAAGGTTACCTTTAAGTAGCAATTCAAATGTTATTTGTACTTTTTAAAAAAAAGAAGGAGTTTAAACTCCCTCTTTTCTCTGTATTACTTTAAGATTTTTTTAAATATACAACCATACAATTTCCATACTCATTGTTTTGTGTATTTACAGTTTTTTCAATTAAAAAACCAACATCTTCTAATTCCTTTATATGATTTTTCCAATTTATAGATCTATATGAAGTAGATGCAACCATAACTTTTTTACCTTCGCTATTATTATTTCTTTCTTGTATTTCAAATGCTTTAGATGTATCAGTTTTTATCTCCACTTCTCCATCTCCCATATTTACTAAGAGTGCATGACCTCCTGTATCTAGCATATTATAAATTGATTTTAAAAATAAATTTCTATCACTATCATCTACAAGCATGTGTAAAACTCCTACTGTATATATCCATTTATATTTTGTAATTTTACTATTATCTAAGTTTATTATTTCTTCAACTTCAAATTCAACATTTTCTAAGTTTTTATTAGCTAACTCTTTACACTTACTTATTGCAGATTCTGATGCATCAATTCCTTTTACTTTATATCCTTTAATTCCTAGGTACAAAGTATCTCTTCCTTCTCCACATCCAACTTCACATATTTTATCTTGCTTTGATATATCATAGTACTCAATCCACTTTAACAAATCTGGAGTTGGATTCTTAGAAAACCATAAAACCCCCTCAGAATGTGCTTTTTTATATCTTTCATCATATGCTAGATAATATTTTTTCATGTACCCTCCTAATATTAATTTTTATAATAGCTTATAAATACAATAATATAATTCCGTTTTATATCCTACAAATAATTTTTTTATTTTTCTTTGATATAGAATAGACAGCTAGGTTTGTTTTACATTTAAACTCTCCTTCGTATTTCATTTTACTTTTAAGTATTACCTTTTTAGATGCTATGTTTTCAACATCATGCATAGCAATAATTCTCCATAGCTCAGTTTCTTTAAATATGAAATTTATAGCTGAAGCTAATGCTTCTGTAGAAATCCCTTCATTCCAAAATCTCTTACTTATACATATTCCAATTTCACAACACCTTCTTTTCTGCTTTATATTAAATATATATATTTCTCCAATAACTTCTTTTGTTTCTTTTAGTTCAACTGCCCAGTGATATGACATTTCAGTTTTATAATCTCTAATCCATGTTTCAATTACTGATTTTGTATATTCCTCACTTATGTGAGGTTCCCATTGTAAAAACTTAGTTACTTCACTGTCAGATGCCCAGTTTTTAAACATATCTCTAGTATCACTTATATTGAATTTCCTTAGTATTAGTCTATCTGTAATAATATTTTTATCTTGTATAGATTCTAACACTTCGTTTTTCAACTCCCTTTTGAATTGCTTCAAAGTATATACGTTGTGAAATATAAATTTTAATGTATATATACAATTAGATTTATGATATAAAAACCCTTTATATGTTATTTTAGTAAGTTTTCAAATAAAAAAAGCCCTGGAATAGATTTTTTACCTATCCCAAGGCTTTTTACTTAAATTTTTTATAAATTCAACAAAATTCTTATTTTAACTATTTTTTAACTGTTTGCGGAATAACTTTCATTTAATTTTCCATCTACAATAGAAATTATTCTATCTGCTTTTTTAGCTATATTTTCATTATGCGTTATCATTATTAAAGTTTGATTATATTTTTTAATAGATGATTTAAGGAGATTTATAACTTCCTCAGTAGTTTTTGTGTCTAAATTTCCTGTTGGCTCATCTGCAAGTATTATACTCGGCTTTGCTGATAATGCACGAGCTATTGCCACTCTTTGTTGTTGCCCTCCTGATAATTGACTTGGAAGATGATCTTTTCTATCTCTAATACCTAATAATTCCATCAGTTCATTTATATAATCCTTATCAACTTTTCTATTGTCTAACTTAACTGGCAACTCTATATTTTCATCTACATTAAGTACAGGTATTAAATTATATTGTTGAAATACAAATCCAACTTTTTGTCTTCTATATTTTGCAAGCTCTCTATCACTTAAACAACATATATCTTTTCCATCTACTTTTATAGTCCCACTACTTGGTCTCTCTAACCCCCCTACTAAATGTAGAAATGTACTTTTACCACTTCCACTAGGCCCTACTATTGCAACAAATTCTCCTTTATTTATTTTTAAGTTTGCATCTTTTAATGCATGTACTGATGTTTCTTTTTCCCATATATTTTTCCTAAATTTATTGTTTCAAGTGTTACCATAATATTCACCCTATTCCACTATATTTATAGATTCTACTATATTACTTTCTTTTATTTTTCTTGCTGGTATATATGTTGCAAACAATCCTATTAGTATGTTTGTTACAGCTATTAATATGTAATCTTTGTAGGCTATAGCAAATTCTATTCCATATGTTTCAAATCCATATGTTTTATACATTCTAAGTTGTAATAAAATTCCTCCAACTATAACTACTACACTTGAAAATATACCATATAATAAACCTTCAAAAACTATCATAAACTTAAATTTATCTTCACTTATGCCTACAGCTCTCAGCATACCAAATTCACTAGTTCTAGATGTTAAGTTGTAACTCACATTATTTATTATATTAAAGATACTTATCATAAATATTATACTTATTTTTCCATACTCATAAATCAATTCTTTTTGTGTCATTTTTTCATTATCTTGCTTTTCTTTTACTAAATCTGTAGTAGTGGTTCCTGGTACTTGGCTACCTATCTTCCCTAATTGTTTATTTATAACATTATGATTTGCACTATTTTCTATATTTGTATACACTAAATCGTAATTATTAATATTTGTTATTTCCTTAAAGTTTGAATCACTTATAATTACATCTACTCCACTATCAGCTGAATATACATTGTCATCAGCAAAAGGATAATCCACTATGGCTCCTACTTTAAACTCATATTCTTCATATTCATAGTTACCTCTACCCTTCCAATATTCATCAGTATCTATTTTTCCTTTCGGGTATTTAACTTTTACAGTATCTCCTACTTTTATATCAACTATTGGTTTCCCATAAGTATGATTTCCAATATCTCTATATCCTTCAAATACTTCATATGTATGTGGTATATATACTACTGCTAAATTTCCTGTTTTTATTTTATCTATATCTATCTCTCCACTTGTTCTGTATTTATTTAATGATTTTAGCATTTCATCGTTGTAACCCTTTAACTTTTGCTTTATTAAATAATCTCCTGTACTTTTATCATCTATAAGTAAACCATTTAAAACCTCACCATAGTAACCACCTTTTTTTAGACAATCAAAAAATTGTTTATCCAAAACTTTATCTTTATCTATTTGCATCCTAGTATTTAAAATTTTAGCAGCTTTAACTTCTCTGATGCCATCTATATTTTTTATTTCATTTATTTGTTTATCAACCAAACCATTTTGTTCATCCATTGCACCACTAACATTTAGTATAAAATCACCATTCATAAATGTTTCCTTGTTTATTGATGCATTCATTTGTTTACTTCTTGAAAATGCATAATTAGTTTTTATAATCATAATTCCACCTAAGCTCATAGATAAAATAATAATTATAAATGATTTTTTATCTCTAAATATATTTCTAAAAGATATTGCCTTAGTAACTGATATGTTTTTGCTTAGTTTTGACAATATTGAATTATTACTTTTTGCTTTTCCTTCTAATCCAAAATTCTTTCTTATAGCTTCTATAGGTGCTATTTTTTTTATTTTAATATAAGTTAATACACTTATTAATAATGTTACTAATAAAGTGCATACTATTGATAATAAAATTATAAAACTAGGTACAACAAATGGCGTTTGGCTTATTTTGCCTTCAAATTGAATATTTCCTACTAACTTATTAAATATCTGTGCTCCACCCATACCTATAAATATACCAATGGGAATAGCTATTACACTTAATATTAAAAGTTCAATAAACATTAGCTTAAATATTTTTATACTAGTAGATCCAAGCGCTCTTAATACTCCATATTCTCTTATTCTTTGATATACAGATACTGAATAAATACTGTATATTACAAGGCCTGCAAATAAACTTAATACAATTGTCATATTTTTGCTTGCCTCATCTACTGACCCATTTTTTTGTATAGATTCTACAAGCATTTTATTTGTATTTACTTGTTTTTCTGTATTTAATTTAGCCTTTTTTGATATATTGTTTATATTTTTATTTATATCACTATTTTCATAAAACTCTACATAAGTACTAAACTTATTTATATTGTTTTCATCTAGTACCAAAAACATTTCACATACTCCAATTTGTTTTTCTTTATATCTATCTTCTAGTATTCCAACAACTTTAAATGTTTCAGGCTTTTCTTTTTGATATAGTTTAAAAGTTAATTCTTGATTTAAATTAGGTTCTAACCCCATACTATTTAAAACCCATTCTTCAACTACAACTTCATTATTTCCTTTTGGAAATCTTCCTTTTTTAAGCTCTGAATCATTATTTAAATAATTTTCACTTGCATATTGTATATTTATTGGTAATTTCTCACCAAGTTCTGTAGATGCATAATATGATGTAACCCTAATCTCTTTTATATCAT
This sequence comes from Paraclostridium sp. AKS73, assembly GCF_025671395.1. Lineage (NCBI taxonomy): Bacteria > Bacillati > Bacillota > Clostridia > Peptostreptococcales > Peptostreptococcaceae > Paraclostridium > Paraclostridium sp. AKS73. Next base: position 108,097 of record NZ_JAIXHU010000003.1, read on the forward strand.
TTCCTTGTTTTACAATGTCTAATTGATCTTTATTTATATCTTTAAATATTACATGATGAGTTCCTAATTCTCTCTTCATTCTATCTACATCTGCTTGTTGCGCACTTCTAGCTAATGTTCCTACTCCTACTATAAGAGCTGTTCCAAGCACTATACTTAGTATTATAGCTAATGACCTTGTTTTATAACTTTTTATGTATTTTAATACTATACTCAAATCATTCCCCATATTTATATATTCCTCCCTATTTGATAACTTAATTATATATTCATTTAAAAAATGTATCAAATTGTAAATTTTCAAGGTTTTAAAGGTTGTTTACATAAATTTATAACTTAATTTTCACTTTTTTGTAGCTTCTTTGTAATTTTCCATTTTTTACATATTTTTTTATAAATGTTATAATCTGTATATAAAATTATTTAGGGGTGAGTTATGGACAATATTATTATATTTCCTATATATATTTTAATTATATTTATAGGACTTAATTTTTACCTTGATAAGTTTTTATTCTTTAAAAAACTATCACTTTCTAAAAAGGTCTAATAACAATATTTATATCTATTGTAATGTCAGTTCTTATAAAATTTTTTAGTTTTTATGCTAATCAAACTTAATTATAATTTATTATTTAGTGGGTTGTTTAAAATATTTTTATCTTTTTACTTATATATATTAGTTTTTATATAGGCTATAAAATTATTAAATTAATAGATAATGATAACTGCAATAAAACAGAACTCAAAACCCAAAATATTAAAATTGAGCATAAAGATAACATTATAAGTAAACTTAGGAGTCAAAAACATGATTATCTAAAACATCTTCAAGTTGTGTACTCTTTATTAAATAATGGACTTAGTAACGATGCTAAGGAGTATATAACAAATATATCTAATAGTTTTAGAAGTAAAACCTCAAGGTACGGAAAGGTTTCTTATTTGGATGCAATTGCATCTTTAAAATATGAAGAGTGTCTTATAAAAAATATTTCTTTTGATGTTTATATACAAGATTTCATAGATAACCTAGTTATTGAACCTAATGAAATGAGTTCTGTTCTATTGAATATAATAGATAATGCTATTGATTCGCTCTCTCCACTTAATAAAGATAATAAATATATAAAGTTATTTGTTTATGAAGATGAATTTCAATATGTTATATCTATAAAAAACAACGGACCTAAGATATATAATACGGATAGTATATTTGATGAAGGTTTTTCTACTAAAGACGGTGAACATAGGGGATACGGTCTTTATCTAGTTAAAAATATTTTAGATAAATATGGGTATCATATATTTGCAAGTAGCGACGAATTTATAACTGAGTTTACGATTTTAATACCTAAATATTGTTAATAAAAGTTTATAGGGAGAAAATATTTATGATAAAAGTTTTAATATGTGATGATGATAAAGTTGTTCGAGATGATATTGAAAACATACTGAAAAAATCCGGATATGTGGACTATATAAAAAAAGTTAAAAATGGAATAGAAGCAATAGATTTTATTAAATGTGAGAAAATAGATTTACTTATAATAGATATTGATATGCCTCATAAAAATGGTATAGATTGTGCCAAAGAAATATCTTCGATAGATAAAGATGTTCATATAATTTTTGTAACTGGATTTTCTGATTATAGCTTGGAAAGTTTTAAAGTTCATCCAGTTGATTTTATAGTTAAACCGTTTACTGAAAGTAAAATTTTAGATTCTGTAAATATTGCTATTGACCACATTAATTCTCATAAACTAGCTACAAATAATTTTATAGATGATACTTTATTTGTTTATAAAATCAGAAAGCAGATACATATGATTAATTTTGATGATATAGTTATGTTTGAGAAAAACTCTAGAGCTGTAAACCTATATACTAAAGATCATGATATTATAAAATTTTATGAGAATTTCGATGATTTAAATTCTAGAATTCCACCAAACTTTTTTAAAACTCATAAAAGTTATATAGTAAATCTTAAATTGATACATAAGGTTATTCCTACTAGCAAATCTGCTTTAGAAATAAAGTTTATTAATTTCCAAGAAAGTGCAACTCTTAGTAAAACTTTAGAAAAAGACTTTTTGTATAGATTTTATAGAACTAAACGCTTTTAATTTAAATAAGTGTATGTTGATATTACAATATTAACATACACTTATTTTTTAATTACTTGACTCTTGATATGATTTTTTTATAACCTTTAGATAAAAAGCTCTCATTTTCTTTTATATATCCGCTAGTATCTAACAACCTCATATGATAAGAATATATTGCATACTCTCCCAACTTATCTACTAATTTATTGTTTACGTATGCACCAACAAAAGCCCCTATCCCAGGAACTAGTTGCAGTAACTTAGCTAAATCTATATAATCTCGATATTCCTGCTGAAACATTCTCCAATCAAACTCATTTATATCATCTGATAGCGTATCTTTTGATTCATTAAAATGCTCCATATCTTTAAATATAGTATTAACATGATTTTGACTTGAAAATGCTAATTGAAATATATTTAATAAATATATCCTTTCTTTATAATCCTTAGTATCAAATCCATAAATACTTGCAATCTCATATAAAAGTTTTATTTTTATACTTAAAAGTAGAGGAAAGTCAGCAAGACCAACAATAATTCCTCCAGCTCCAGTGCCTGCCCCTTCTAACATAGCAGTTTTTTTGTATAATCTAATCTTTTCATAAGCTATTTCGTCTCGCTCTTGTAATGAAATGTTTTCAATTGGAGCTTTTGTCGTATATTTTGACCCAAACAAAACAACCTTTGTCATATTCTTTATGGCTGTAGTAAGTATATTATGATAATTTTCAGGAAGTACTGAATTTAGTTTATTTTGAGCTTCTTTAGATGCTTTATTTATTATTGATGGCTTCTTTTTCATCTTTTCTTTCCAATTTTCTAGTTCTCTTATCTGTATATTGTTATAGTCTTGCATTTTATCACCTATCTTTAATTATCTTAATTAAAAGTTTCCTCTTAGTAATTATAGTATATTTTATTATACATTAAACCTCATTGGTCTAATATATCAAAATTGTAATAACTGTTAAAATTAATGTTTTAGTTTTAATTTCATAGGGTATTTATTTTATTAGTAATCACAATACAAAAGAAAGAAGATGATTTTATGGATATGAACTTTTTAAAAGTCATTCAAAGTAGCACAAAAAAAATTACACGATATGGCTGAAAATACAGGGTTCATAAAAAGATTAATTGATGGAGATGCTAATGTTGAAACATACGGAGAATACATCTATAATCTTTATTTTATTTACAAAGCAATAGAGGAGAATCTTGAAAAGCATAAAGACGATGAAGTCTTAAAAGAATTTATAACTCCTGAAGTATTTAGAGCTAATGCTTTACTTGATGACTCTAAGTTCTTATTAGGGTATAAGATTGATTCAATAGAAATTTGCGATTCAACAAGGGTTTTCGTTGATAGATTAGATGAAATATCTCAAACAAATCCTAAATTATTAGTTGCTCATGCTTATACAAGATATTTAGCAGATTTATTTGGTGGTAGAACTATCTTTAAAATAATAAAAGAAAACTACTCTATAGAAAATGAAGGTCTTAATTATTATATGTTCGACCATATAAAAGATTTAAAAGCTTTTGTAATGGAATATCATCAAAAACTTGATTTAATAAATTTAAGTGATGAAGAGAAAGCTAAATTCTTAAATGAAATTTCGCTTTCATATGTTTTTAATATAAGTATATCTAATGAATTAGATTACGTGAAGTTTGATAAGTAAAATTTAGTTTCCCCCTATTCGACGTACATTATTTTAAACTTTACACTGAAATAAAAAAGGAATAACTTCTTAGTTATTCCTTTTTTATTATTTTACCAGGTATCCCAACCACTGTACTATTTGGCGGAACATCTTTTAATACAACTGCATTTGCACCTACTTTAGAATTTTCACCTATAGTTATTGGTCCTAAAACTTTAGCTCCTGCTCCTATTACTACATTATCCCCTACAGTTGGATGTCTTTTACCGCTGTCTTTTCCTGTTCCTCCTAATGTGGTTCCATGATATATAGTAACTCTGTTGCCAACCTCTGCAGTTTCTCCTATTACAACTCCCATACCATGGTCAATTAAAATTCCATTTCCTATAGTTGCACCTGGGTGTATCTCTATTCCCGTTATAAATCTATTTACTTGAGATATAAATCTTGCTATAAAAAACATTTTATATTTATAAAAGTAATGTGCAATTCTGTGACCAATCAAAGCATGAACTGATGGGTAAAGTAAAAAAACTTCTATCTTAGATCTTGCAGCTGGATCATTTTCAATTATATACTCTATGTCAGCATTTATTTTTTTAACATTCTATCCTCCAATTATATCCATAGATAGATACTTCTAATTCCATCAGGAGATATTGTTACAATGTTTTTTCCTTTAAAATTCTTAGCTATCTCCATACTTGCATATACATTTGCTCCAGATGAAATCCCTACTAATATTCCTTCCTTTTCTCCCAGCAACTTGATAGTGTTTATAGCGTCTTCATCCTTTACAGTTACTATTTCATCTACAATACTCATATCTAAATTTTTAGGTATAAAATTCGCTCCTATTCCTTGTATCTTATGAGGCCCACTATGTCCTTTAGATATTAAAGGAGATCTTTCTGGCTCAACTCCAATAACTTTTATGTCTTTGTTTAATTCTTTTAAATATTTTCCAACTCCACTTATTGTTCCACCTGTTCCTATACCACACACAAATATATCTATATCTTTAATATCTTCATATATTTCTATTGCAGTTGTAGAGTAGTGTTTCTTAGGGTTACTTTTATTTTCAAATTGCTTTAGAGATTTATAATTTCCATTTGAACTTATTAATTCACTTGCTTTTTCCATAGAGGCTTGCATTCCACCTTCACCTGTCAGTATTATATCTGCTCCATAGGCTTTCATCAAATCTCTACGCTCTTTACTCATAGAACTAGGCATAACTATAATAATCTTAAGCCCCTTTAGCTTTCCAATCATAGATAAAGCAATTCCCGTATTTCCACTTGTTGCCTCTACTATAGTATCTCCTTTTTTTATATCTCCGCTTTCCATAAGGTCTTCAATCATCCCAAGAACAGCTCTATCCTTTATACTTCCACCTATATTGTATTTTTCTAACTTTAAAAATATATTATTTTCACTTTGAATATTATTTAGCTTAACTATTGGAGTTTTTCCTATAAGATCTAAAACGTTATTGTATAACATATATCAACCCTCCTATTTTTTAAATTATATGTATAAATACCTATAAATGTTTATAAAATTTCATACATACAACATTCAGTTTTTAAATTAGTTTTTCTAATCTTACTAAATTTATTATTTGCTTTCAATAAATATAGTTTAATTCTATATTTATTGTTAGATTAATAGTTTTAGTCTATACTATTTTATTTATATAAAAATAAAAAAGTGTAACCATCTAATTCTTAATCGTTAGATAACTACACTTTTTTTATTTTAGTCATTGATCTCTATATCTCCATATTGATTATCTTTATCTGCTTTTGTGTCTTTTACTTTTATTTGTTCATGACTAAACTCTTTTATATCACCAGTTTTTGCATCTACTGTTATTTCATATTTTGTATCTGCTTTTGTAAGTACACCTTCATACTCAGCATTTTTTCCATCTTTGTCTAAGTTAAATTTTTGAACTGTTGCTTTTGGAACCTTGTTAAGCATTATATCCATAGCTTTATCTTCGCTTATTAGCTTATCTGAAGTTTTTCCATTATTTTGATCTTTAAGTACTTCTTGTTCAAAGTTTATTATTTTACCAGTTTCAGCGTCTACATCAACTTGGTATTTCATAGTATCCTTAACTATTTCTGATTCATACTTTGGTGAATTATTTTCATTATCATAAGAAAACTCTAATATTTTACCATCTGGCACTTTTTCTAAAATAATATTTTTTGCTTGATCTTTTGTTAGGTATTCTGCTTTGTCATCTTTTACTAGCGAATAACTTACTCCAACCCCGCATATAACAACTAATCCTAATGCTATAATAATTGCTTTATTAATTTTCATATCTATCCCTCCTAAATAATTATTAAATTTTCAACATTAATATATATACCATCTTTTTACATATTCAAACATATCTCACAGTTTCAAATTTATAAAATTAAAAATATTATTAAGTTACTTCTATGTTATATATACCAATTCGAATACCAGTAACGGAGATTTACTAAAACAAATAAAAAAGTGTAGTCTTTTTATATTATTTTGACTACACTTTTTTATTTATTTTTGACTTAAAATATTCCTTACTCTATTTATTTCTTCTACTTCATTTTCAAATATATATTCTAGTGATAATATAGGATTTATTTCAGCTTTTTCGATTATATTTTTAAAGTAAATTAGTTGTTCATTACTTGGTTTACTATGAGAATCATTTTTTCCGTCATTGAAGTGTAGATGCACATAAGTTATAAAATCTTTGGTTGATACTATCCATTCTTCTAAAGAATTTTTAGAGTATGCCAAAATATGGCCTACATCTAAACATATTCTAAGTTTAGGAGAGTTTACTGATTTAACAATATGTAAAATCTCTTCAGGATTTTCATCATACTCATTTTCTAATAAAATAGTCACATCTATATCATCAATTGTTTTCATAAAATCTTTCCAAAATTTTATTTGATTATCTAGCTTAAGTTTTCTTATTTTCTCTACACTTAATAAAGGGTTTAGTTGACTATGAAAAATTACGTATTTAGCACCTATTTCCTTGGCAATTTCAACTGATTGCATATATCTATATTTAGTTAACTCAATAACTTTTTTATCCGTACTCCCTGGGTTTAAATCAAATGAGGATCCATGTAATGATATTACATTGCTAAAGTTTTTTAATTTATTCTTACAATCACTTATTATTGTACTATAATCCTCATCCAAAATATTTTGAGGAAAACTCTGAATTTCTACTCCAATTCCTAAATTGTTAATTTCATCTACGTTGCTTTTATTTATATCTCCAATAAGTTTTACTAACTTAATATCCTTCATCATTACACCACCTTTATTTTAAATTCTTTATCACAAGAATAACTTATTTTAATAATTATATATAGTAACTAGATTACCCTTTTTTCTATTGATTAAATCTATTTAAGTCTATACAATTATATTAAATAAATTAAGGAGGTATATATTTGAAAAAACTTTTTATTGGAATCTTAACTCTATTTATAATAGTTTTAGTTAACCACCTAATAAGCAATTCTTTGAAAGTATCTTTTCTTGACATGTCTTTAATAATAGGAGTTTTATTCACAACAATTATAGGCTTTTTTTCAACAGAGGATAACATCTATAATAGGTTTTTAGACTATTGGACAGCAATATCAATTGATAAAGAAACCACTCGTAACTATGGTCTTAAGTTCTTTAAAAGCACGCCTTTTTTTGTCTCTCTTGCTTACACATTAGTTGCATTTATTTTAAGTATATATACTTATTGGGATTACTTTTTCACAGCTTAAAAATAAATCTTATAAGTTACTTAAATTTAATTATGTAAACTAATTTTATCTAAATTATAAATTCATATACTAATTCATAAAACTGTTGCACATATTATTTTAATAGGTTTATATAAAAGGGGTAAATAAAATAATAAAAGAATCTATCGTTATTTATGGTATAAACTATATAATAACTACAAAAGCATGGGAGCACTTCTAATAATTCGTAAGCAAATATTATTAACAGAAATACAATAAAGTGGGTTATATATATTATATATAGAACCCACTTTATTGTATTTCTAATAAATTATTTTTGTAAAATAAAAAAGAAAGAATTAAATTTTATACATATTACAAACATGTAATCTTATAAATTTTACAAATTATAGTAAGTTTTTTTACTAAATGCTATAATTAATTTAGATTAAATATTAAAGAAAAATCAGCTGAATTTTTAATTTCAATATTTAAAATTAAATGAATTTTATAATTATAAATTTTATAAAAGGGGTAGATTTTAATGAACAAACAGTGTATCAAATTTATTGCAACGTTAGCTTTAATTGGTTCTTCAACTGTAGGTGCTTATGCATCAGAAAAAGCAACTGCAACTACTTATTTGAATATGAGACAGGGTAAAAGTACAAATTCTAAGGTAGTAAAAGTAATACCTAAGGGTGAAAAAGTTACCGTTTTAGATAGTAATGGATCATGGTTTAAAGTAGAATACAAAGGAAAAGAAGGTTATTCTTATAAAAAATATTTAAAACAAAATAATCAAAATAATTCAGAAGTTATCCAAAGCAATTTAAAAGTCTCAGTAAATAAAGGAAGTAGCTTAAATGTTAGAATTGGCCCTTCAACAAACTATAAAATAATAGGAAAAGCTAAAAATGGTCATATGTTAAAAACTACAGAAAAGACTGGGGATTGGTACAAAATTATATATGATGGCAAAACTGGGTATGTTCAAGAAAATTTCGTCAAAGTTTCTAACTCTCAAAATGAATCTTCTACTGAGCAAAATATAGTAGTTGCTGAAGGTCCAGCTGAAGTAACTGCTAATAAGCTTAATGTAAGAACTGGACCTGGGGTTAATAACCCTGTTATTTGTCAAGTTGAAAAAGGTAATATTATAGGTATAGTTGCAAAAGAGACTAATACCGGTTGGTTTAAAATTCAATTTAAAGACGGAACTAATGGTTGGATATCTGGAGGTTATATAAAGCTTCCAAGTCAAGAATATATAGATAGTAATGATCCTAATGTTAAATAAATTTAACCATATTGATATGTAATCATTCAAAATGAGTGAAGGGGTTATATGTATGATGCTTGAAATGCACTACATCATACATATAACCCCTTCGTTTTAATTAAGATAACTATTTTTTAAGTTTAGCTAATGCCTCTGCAAAAGGATTATTGAAACTTTCTTCTTGTTTATTTTGATTCTTTAAATACTTATTAACATCTCTTTTAGATGCTTTATTATTTTCTTCTTTCTTTCTCTTGTTAAAACTACTTAATTTTTCACGATGTCCGCAGCTACAAACAAAGGTCTTCCCTTCCCCTTCGCCTCTAAGTTCGAGTTTTTTATGACAAACAGGACATCTCGCATTGGTAGTTGTAGAAACCATCTTTCTAGTGTTGCAATCTCTATCTTGGCAAACTAGCATCTTTCCTCTTTTTCCATTAACTTCAAGCATATACTTTCCACATTCAGGACACTTATTTTTAGTTAAGTTATCATGTTTAAATTTAGCATCACTACTTTTTATATCTTTTACAATATCTTTAGTGTAGTCTTTCATTTCATTTACAAATACATCTTTCTTTAACTTACCACATGATATTTCATTAAGCTTCTTCTCCCAAGAAGATGTAAGCTCTGCCGATTTTAACTCACTAGGAACTAACTCTAATAATTGCTTTCCTTTAGATGTTATAAAAATGTCTTTTCCTCTTTTTTCAACTAAGAAAGAATTAAAAATCTTTTCTATTATATCTGCACGAGTTGCAACTGTTCCAAGACCTTCTTTTTCCATTTGAGCTAATAAACTAGCTTCATTTAATGGTTTTGGAGGTTGTGTTTTGCCACTAGTTAAACTACATTTAACTACCTTTATAATATCATCTTTATTTAAGTTTGGAAGATTTTGATCATTGTCATCATCTTCATCTATATTAGTATAGTTTTCTTTCCATCCTAATTTAATAATTTTTTTACCTTTAGCTACAAAAGTTTCACCTTCTATGTTAGCCTTTATAGTTGTTTGTTCATATTCAAAAGGATCACTTAAAACACTTAAAAATCTTTTTACTACTAAATCGTAAATTTTTCTTTCTCTATCACTTAAATCGCTTAAGAATACTCTTTCCTCAGTAGGTATTATCGCATGGTGATCTGTTACTTTAGAATTATCTACAAATGATTTATTAGTTTTTATTTTGTCTTTTAATATCTTAGTACAAACTTTTGCATAGTCACTTACACTCACAGCTCTAACTCTATCCTTTAAAGTGTCTACTATATCACTACTAATGTATTTGGAATCTGTTCTAGGATATGTAAGAACTTTATGGTGTTCATATAGTTTTTGCATTATAGATAAAGTCTCTTTTGCAGAGAAATTAAATATTTTATTTGCATCTCTTTGTAATTCTGTTAAGTCATATAGTCCTGGTGAATATTTCTTTTTATAAGTTTTATTAACTTCTAATATCTCAGCATTTTTATTTTCTATCTTAGTTACTATATTTTCTACTTTTTCTTTATTAAAGCTATTTTGGCTATTATTTTTAGAATCTACCCAGTTTAAACTAAACATAGGTGCTTGTAATTTAATGCCATAGAATTCTTTTGGTTTAAATTTTTGAATTTCCTCTTCTCTTTTGTAAACCATATTTACAGTAGGAGTTTGAACTCTACCACAAGAAAGTTGTGCATTATGCTTCGTTGTAAGTGCTCTTGTAGCATTTATTCCAACTAACCAATCAGCTTCTGCTCTAGCAACCGCTGAGCGATATAAGTTTTCGTATTCTTTTCCATCCTTTAATTTTGAAAATCCTTCTTTTATAGCTTTATCTGTGCTAGATGATATCCATAAACGCTTTATAGGCTTTTTAACTTGTGCTTTTTCTATTATCCATCTTGCTACAAGTTCTCCTTCTCTACCCGCATCTGTAGCTATTACAATCGATTCAATATCATTTCTATTTAGTTGAGCTTTCACTGTGTTGAATTGTTTAGATGTCTTTTTTATAACTACTGTCTTTAAATATTTAGGTAATATAGGCAAATCATTTATGTCCCAATTTTTATATTTATTTGAGTAACTTTCAGTTTCAGCAAGTGTTACTAAATGACCAAGAGCCCATGTTACTACATAATTACTACCTTCTATATATCCATTTTTTTCATTTTTACAATTTAATACTCTAGCTAAATCTCTTCCTACAGAAGGTTTTTCTGCTAGTACTAGTGTTTTCCCATTATATCTTTTTCCTTTCATTAATGCTTTAGTATATAATAACATAGTTTACTAATATATGTTAAATATATAAGGGAGTTTGAAATTTACATTTATACAACTCCCTTATATATTTAATGTATTACCACCGTAGTAGTATCTAATATATTATTATATATCCATTTAGCATTTTCGGTATCTAGCCTTATACAACCATGGCTCAAAGCTTTCCCTAACCTTCCATCTATTATATAACTTCCTGTAGAATCATACAGTACTAAATGATAATAGTATCCGTCTTTTATACGTGTTGCATATTTAACTCTATACTCATCAGTCCCAAAATACGGCTTTCTTCCATCTATATAAAAAATGCCTGTTATAGTTGGAGTGCTAGGTTTTCCAACAGTACATCTCCATTTAAACAACTGTACCCAAGAGTTATTATCTTTTTTAAAAATATAGGTATACTTATTTTTTAAATCAGTTACTAATAAATTGTTTGTAGGGCTCTTTATATTGTTTTGGTTTACAAATTTAGTCATGTCACTATAAAAATATTTATAATCTAATACATCATGTTTATTCCCATCATCGGATAAAAAGTAATTAAATACATACCCTTCTATGTCATTATATATTATATTGCTCCAGTCTCCTATATTTTCTATAACTTCTACTCTAGATTCTTTTGGTATTGTAATTATTATATTTGATTGAGTATTCGGTTCTCTTCTAAGGTTTAAGTTACTCCATGGATATTTAGTAATTGATAATAAATCATTGTGTATATATCCTATATTTGAATCATATCTTACTTTGCTCCATTCATCATAAGCTTCAATAAGTTCAACCTTAGAACCTTTAGAAATAACAGTAATAATGTCAGAACTAGTTGAGGGATCTTTTCTTAAGTTTGAGTTTTTGAGCGTATACTTATGTTGTAGAAGCATATTTATTTTTATAAAATTATTATCTATATTCAATAATAGACACATCCTTATTATATAACTTATATAATTTTATGTACTTATTTATATATAGGTGAATAGTCTCGTAAAAATTTCCTTGGTTTAAATATAAAAAAGCTATCCTAATAAATTACAAAATTTTATTAAGATAGCTTTTATTCTTTATTTATTTGACATATATTCTTTCCAGTCACCATATCCTATAGAAGTTAATACATCATCTTTATTAATTTCAGCATCTTTATTATATTCATAAAAATATGCCTTTTCTATACTTCCATCTAGAAGCGTAACATCTACTTCACGCCTATTATATTCATTGTTAAATCCATCTAACTTGTAATTCTCCATATCATCTAGTTCTTTTAGCGTTGCTTCAAAATCATTAAGTTCCATTAATTCTCCTAAAATCTTTTTATTACCTTTTACAACCGCTGGATAGCCTTTGTTGTCTAAATGATATAAATTACCATTTATATATCCTCTTTTAGAACTTTTTACTTTTCCATTTAAATATATATTGTAATTGAACATATCGCTTCTTAAACTACCATATACAAATATCTTTTTTACTAACATATTTCTCCACCTATTGCTCTTATATCTTCATTATATATAGTACATGCTTCTATTGCTAATTCAAGTCCAGTGACAATTTCATCTAAACTCATATAAGGCATGTTTTTCTTATCTATAACTTGTCCTGTCATATATGGTATATGAATAAATCCACCTTTTATGTTCGGATATTTTTTATCTATCAAATATAGTATCCCATACATTACATGATTACAAACAAAAGTTCCTGCAGTGTTTGAAACTGATGCTGGTATCCCATTTTCATTCATATGTTTTACCATACCTTTTATTGGTAGATTAGAGAAGTATGCCGGCTGTCCATCAATTTGTATAGTTTCATCAACAACTTGATTACCTTCATTATCTTTTATTCTAAAATCATCTAGGTTTATAGCTACTCTTTCTGGAGTTATATCAAATCTGCCGCCTGCTTGCCCAACTGATATTACTATATCTGGATTGTGCTTATCTATTGCCTGTTCTATAGCTTCAACTGATTTTGTTCTAACTGTAGGTATAGTCAGCTTTATAACCTCAGCTCCATTTATTTCATCTTTTATTCTTTTAACAGCTTCTTCAGCTGGATTTATAGGCTCTCCTCCAAATGGATCAAATCCTGTTATTAATATTTTCATTCCACTTTCCTCCTTTAGAATTTTACTAAATAATTAAAATGCAAATGTGTACATTACAAATATGTGTATAGCTAATAATACAATGGCAACTGGTGCCTGATATTTAATTACACTGTATTGATCTTTAGCTTCTAGTAATGCTGCTGGTACTATATTAAAGTTTGCAGCCATAGGCGTAAGTAAAGTTCCACAATACCCTGCTGTTAATGCTAAAGCTCCAACTATGGCTGGATCTGCACCTTGAGATAATACAAAAGGTATCCCTATACCTGCTGTTATAACTGAAAATGCTGCAAATGCATTACCCATTATCATAGTGAAAATCGCCATTCCTAAAACATAAGCTACTACTCCAAAGAATCTACTATCCGCTGGAACCACTCCTGATATCATATTAGATATTACATCTCCAACTCCTGCATTTGTAAATAAAACTCCAAGTGCAACAAGTAATTGAGGTAGCATACTAGTAGGTCCCATTTGTTGAAGTAATCTTGCTCCATCTTCAACTGCTTCTTTGGGTTTTGCTCTTGTGATTATAAATGCACTTATAAGTGCTACTATTGCTCCAGCTCCTATTGCAAATTGTGATGAACTAGCATATGAAGAAAGTGACATAGCTACCGCAACTGCGGCAAATGCTAATATAAGTGAAGGTAAAAATATTTTACTCTTTATTTTTTCTGATTTAGCTTGGCTAAACTCTTCAGTTGCAACTTCGTATTTTGCAAACACAACTTGCTTAGTAAGAGTTAATAAACTTAATAATACTAATATTCCTCCAATAAATGTTGCTGGTAGTACTTTTCCAAATATAAACGGTAAACTAAGTAATACCCAAAAAGCAAATGTTCCATATTTTTTATTATTATCAATTGTTTTAAGTGATTTAACACCAATGACTATCATTAAAATTCCCATTAAAACATAAAACGATTCTAGTCCTATATTTATAAAGTTTTGCACTTATGAGTCCTCCCCTATTTGTTATATTTTCTGTTTAATTTTTTATCAAATAAATAGTTTTGTAATGCAGAAATTAAAAATGCTATTACAGCCATTATTATACTAGCCTTAGCTATATCTAGTTCGCTTACTGCATATCCAAATCCAGTTAAAGTCGATGCTATTAATAATACCCCTGAACTCCCAGAGAATAAATTTTGACCATAAAAGTTTCCATAGTTTTCACTAGCTGCTGATAAAGCCTTTATAGCTTCTTCATCTTTTACATCTACATTTTTATACTTACTCTTTGCTGCTGCTTGTGCCATAGGCTCAACTAAAGGTCTAACAAATTGAGGATGTCCACTTATTCTTATTGAAAGCGCACCAGCTATTTGTCTTATTATCATATATATAGAAAATACGCCTCCTGTAGTTAACTTTCCAAGCTTTTGTATTAAATAAACAGCCCTTTGCTTTAATCCGTATCTTTCTAGTATTCCTATTACTGGCAGAGTCATTATAAATAATGATACCGCTCTATTATCTACAAACGATCGCCCCAATGTATTTAGAATATCCATAATATCCATTCCTGCCACTAATCCAGTCGCAATCCCCGCAACTAATACTGTAAATAAAGTTTCTACTTTAAACACAAATCCTAAAATGACAACTAAAATACCTATTAATTTTATCATGCTTTACTTCCTTTCTTTACTCATTAACTTTATAATGTTATTTCAAATTATATTTAAAATGAGATTTATTGTCAATCAATTTTTACATTTTTTTAAATTTTTAGATAATTTAGTTTAATTTCTTACTTTTCCCATTTAATCTATAATTAATTATATTTTATGATAAAAAATTCTTTTATTTTATATATTCAATAAATTTGAGTATAATTTTATTTATATTCAATTTAAGATTTATTATAAAAAATTATCTTATGTTGATCTTTAAGCATACAAGTTTTATTTTATTAAATAAAAAAGCTTATAAACTTTGTTGTTAAACAAAATTTATAAGCTTTAATTTTTATAACTCTTCCTCTAATTCCTTTATCTTCTTATCAAGTTCTTTTATTCTAGCTTTTAATTCATAACACTTATTATCTACCTTCATAGCTGAAGTGTAGTTCATTTCATTGCTATGATATTTCCTCCACAATTCTTCATATTTATTATGATGTTTATTAAATTCTTTTTCTAAACACTCTCTTTCACTTTTTAGTTCACTTATTTGTTCTTGTAGTTTCTTTTTGTTGGTTTTAAAAAAATCGAAAAAAAACATATCCATATTTCCCTTCTATCTATAATTAAGTTTATAACATTTTAACTTTATGTTACTTTTTATTTACTCCATTTACATTATATTATTAATACATCTAATATTATACCTGTTTATTGTACTATATTACAATAAATTTAATTATATATATACCCTTTTGGATAATTCTTCTAAACATTTATTTCTTTATATTTCATATAAGTTCCATCTATAAAGATAATTCCTTCCTCAGTTGTTTTTGCTAAATTGATAAAACTTTCTATAAGAGAATATAATCCGTCTATTGTCATTTAAATCAATGCTAAATACATAGCTCTATTATAATATGATTCTGTATGAAAAATATTTACCGTATAATTATTACCTTCTACTATTAGATTTAAAAATGCTATTTTGCAGACATACATAAAATAATTTTACATACAATTCCAAGGTTATTCAATTTTATCATCTCCAAATATTCCCTTAGCTTTTATTATATCAATAATTCCTTAATTATTCCTTAACAATATTGTCATTTATTTTTATTTAAATTAGGGTATATTAATAAATATTAAAATATAAAGGATGTGTTTTTATGATTATAAATATTAGTAATCCAGCTAAAAAAGAACTAAATAATATTTTTGAATCTTATAATTTAGATGTTAAGTATCTAAGAGTATACATAAAAGAAGTAAGTGGATGATATGGTCCTGTTTTTAGCGTAGCTCTGGATGAGCCTACAGAAAATGATACAATCTTTGAATGTGATGATTTTAAAATTATTATAAACAATGATTTGTGTAATAAAATAAATGTAATTAACATTTTTTATAAATCAGCTTTATCTAGTGATATATTTAGAGTTTCTACAGATTTATTATGGAAAGAAGAATATTATGAAGCTCCATGGGCTAAACCATGGTAATATAATTTTAGGTCTAAATTTTACATAAAATGTGTAATTTATTTTTTTATGGGAATATATTATTATATATTAAGCTTTAATAAATTAGTAAATTTTATTGAAAAGGAGTTTTTACTATGAAAAAAGTATCTTTATTTATAGTAGTTAATGCTATATCTTTATATATAGTATCATTATTAATGAGCAGTGTTTCTATAACATCTTTTAGCTCTTTACTTATACTAACAGTCATTTTTGGTGTTTTAAACTTAACAATTAAACCTTTGCTTCAATTTTTCTCACTACCTATAACATTTTTAACATTAGGTTTATTTTCATTAGTAATAAATGCACTTGTTTTAAAATTAGCTTTTAGTATAGTCCCAGGAGTACACTTATATGGATTTGTTAGTGCTATAGGTGCTTCTATATTATTATCTATTGCAAATACAATTATATATAATGTACTTGATTAAATAGAGTATATTTATTATAAAAAAGAGTTACCTCTAAATAGAGATAACTCTTTTTATTAAGTATTCACTTCTTTATATTATTTTCTTTTTCTCTTTTAACAGATTTATGTTTATTTCATCTATTACTACAGCTATTGCGTTATCTCCTGATATATTAGCTGCAGTACCAAAACTATCTTGAGTTATATATAGTGCTATCATTAAACTTGCAAGTCCACCATCTGATGGTATTCCTACCATAGGTAAAAATGGAAGCGCACTCATTATAGCCCCACCTGGTGCCCCTGGTGCTGCAACCATAGCAACTCCTAGCATCAATAAATATGGTAATACTATAGCTAAACTATAATTCATTTGATTCATCATTAAAACAGCAACTGTAAATGAAGTTACTGATATTATACTTCCAGATAAGTGAATAGTTGCACAAAGAGGTACAACAAATTCTCTTATTTGTTTAGATACTCCATTTTTTTCTGCACACACTACATTTACAGGTATAGTAGCTGCTGATGATTGAGTTCCAACTGCTGTTAAATATCCTGGTATTTGATTTTTTAGTAATTGAATTGGATTCTTTTTAGTGTATGCTCCAGCAAGAGCAAATTGGAAACATATATATATAATATGAAGTGGTATTACAATTAAGTATACCTTACCAAATATTTTTAGTATGTCCCATACTTGTCCCGCAAAAGTTATATTAGCAAAAGTTCCTGCTATATAAAGAGGTAGTAAAGGTATTATTATTTTAGATAAAGTAGATTTTATTATTTCTTGAAAATCCATTGCTATGTTAAATAATCCTTCTCCTCTGCCACGACCTCTAAGAGCTGAAATTCCAAGACCCATCATGAATGCGAAAACTATTGCAGCTGTTACATCTAGCATTGGTTTTAATGGTATAGTAAATATTGGTGAAAGCATACCTGAATTTGGGTCTACTACACTCTCAGCTACACCAGCGTTTATAAAATTAGGGAAAATAGTTATTGCAACTGTATATGCAAGCAATCCAGCTATTATTGTAGAACAATATGCTATACCAGTTGTTATTCCCAATAGCTTCCCTGCCCCTGAAGTTAATTCAGCTATACCAGCTGTAACAAATCCTAAAATTATAAATGGTATTACAAACTGTAAAAATGCAGCAAATAAACCACTTATAGTAACTAAAATTTCAACTACTTCTTTTGAAGCATAATTACCTATAATAATACCAAGTATTATTGCTATTATCAATTTTGGTACTAGTCCTATTTTTTTCTTTGCTTTTGTCAAAATAATTCCTCCCCTTATGAATAAATTTTATGATAAAAACATTTTCCCCTTTAATTTAAATTGTATACATTTAGACACAAAAAGTCAAGATAGTTGTAAAAAGTAATATTTTTGTGAAATTTATGTAAAATAAAAGGTATGCCGTTTCTACGGTATACCTTTTATAATAATATTAAGCTGCATATTCTTTATTTTTTCTTTTAATTTTCTTACTTTTTCGGTCCATATTATGATGAGTTATCATTGTAAATATTCCACTGCCTACTAGTACTGCGTAGTATACAAATCCTCCATATAAGAAAATTGCATACCCCATAAGAGGTTGTGGAAACACACTTTTAAATATTGCAAAGAATGCTAGTTCACTTGCTCCTGCGTTACCTGGAGTTGGAATAGGGGATATAGCCATATATAAGAATGCTTGTAATGTAAGCATATATATATATGTATATCCACTTAAATTAAATGCTTTATATATCCAAAATGATATACTAAAGTATACACTTAACTGAACTACAGTTATCAAAAGCGTTGACACAAGCGCTTTTCTATTCCTTATAAATAAATTAACAGACTTACTATACTCATCTGCAAAACGCTCTACTTTCTCCACTTTTCCTTCTAAAAATTTAAATACTTTAAATTTAACCAAAAAGTTTATAACATATTTAGATACTTTCTTAATTAATTCAGGATTATATATAACCATCATAGAAACTATTAGTGTAAATGCATTCATTGAAATACCTATTAATATTAAAGGCATTACACCCCTTAATTCCTTTAGTATCGCTGTATTTAAAAGGACTAGTACAGAACAATATACTGTAACTACAACTTGATATATTATAGATTTATTCATTATAACTGCAGTTGCTTTGCTAGCTGGCATCTTGCATTTGTTTAATACATATATTTGCATAGGTTGACTCCCTGATGCAAATGGTGTTATCAAATTATAATAAAATCCCATAGTTGCTAATTTAAAACCTATAAATCTTGTCTGAACTTTATGAATGCTATCTATTACTATTTTTAAAACTACACCCTCTAATAACATGTGTGTAATCACTGCACACATCCCAAAAATATAAACTTCTTATCTACCATATCTACAACTTCATGAAGCATATCTATGTCTAAAGTTCTATAAACTAAGTAACTTGTTATTCCTAATATAAATACCAAAAAGCCATATTGTAATATATTTTTATTTAATGTCTTTTTATTTTTCATAGGAAACCTCCATCCCCTTTAATTTGACACTACCTATTATACAATACATTTAGTTTTTATGGTATTAATTATTTCTTACTTTTTGTAATAAAAAAAGAAAAAGATCCATCCGTATTTATCTATATACTTTATAAGTAAGTATTATAGATTGTGCGGAAATGAATCTTTTTAATTAATTATAATAAGTTTTCACTTAAAACTTTATTAAAATTAGCTTTTTCTTCTATTAGATTTATAATGTTTACATTTTTACTTAAATCATTTATACATACAGCGCCTACTAATACATCATCTTTAAAGAATAGTTTTTTATAAACATCTTTTTTGTTTAATGTTATAAAACTATCTACATCATTTATATTTCCTATACTAAACACTTTTGTTTCAAATACATCTAACCCTACTGGGTAGTTTTCTACTTTAAATTCAATTTTATCTCCGCATGCATTTGCGCCTGCAACTTTTCCCATGTCTATAGCTGCCGGCCATATAGCCCATATCATAGAATCAATTTCAGCTACATCTCCACATGCATATATTTCTTTTGATGAAGTTTTCATATGCTTATCTACAACTATACCTCTGTTAACTTCTATATTAGTGTTGTTAATAATTTGAATATTAGGTCTAACCCCTATAGAAAATACTACCATATCCACATCAATAGAACTTCCATCTTTAAATACAGCTTTAGATACTTTTTTATCGCCTTCTAGAAAATCAATGAATTTGCCTAACATTAGGTTTAATCCATTTTCTTTTAATATATTTTCTAGAACGACACTTCCATCTTTATCTAGTTGCTTAGTTAATAAATTTGGCATAGCTTCTACTACTGTAACTTCTTTTTGCGCTAGCTTCATTTCATATGCAGCTTCAAGACCTAACAACCCTCCACCTATGACTAAAATATTTTTTGCTTTTTCTAAATTCATCTTTATTTTATCTAAATCATTTTTATTTCTTAAAGTATACACTCCATCTAAATTATTCCCATTTATCGGTGGTATAAAGTTAGAACTACCATTTGCAATTATTAACTTATCATAATTTATACTTGAATTATTATCTAAAATAATTTTTTATTTTCTTCATCTATTGTTTCTACATTGATTCCTAGTAAAACTTCTATATTATTTTTTTCGTACCATTCTTTACCTTCAATATAAAAATCCTCTTTTTTAATTTCTTCATTTATAAAATCAGAAAGAGCTGGTCTATAATAACTTAACTCTTCTTCATTACTTAAAAGAGCTATTTTAGCTGTTTTATTTCTTTTTCTAATAGAGTCTGCTGCATAAAAACCTGCTGCCCCATTACCTACAATTACAAACTTGTCATCTGTGTTATTCTGATAATTTATATTTTCTTCTATAACCTCTATAAATTGATCATGTTTTGCCCCACATACCGGACATACATCTGGAGCTTCTTCTCCATCAAATACTTCATTACATATTACACATTTCCATTTTTTAGTTCCTTCTTTTTTAGTATTTGCATCTATAGTTTTTCAATAAATTTCTTTCCTAGTAATTGAGCTTCATATAAATCTACCTCACTAGGTTTAAAATTAACAACTAATGGATCTATAGTTTTCATTCTTAGTTGTTTTAACCTATCCATAACATTTGGTATTCCTTCACCACTCCATCCAAATGAACCAAAACATGACGCAACTTTATTTCCATGAACAATAGGATTTAAACTAACAAGAATATCCCAAATAGGCTTCAATGCATCACCATTTATTGTTGGAGTTCCAAATAAAACTCCTTGTGAGTAAGTTATAGAATTTATTATTTCATCTATATTATGATTTATAACATCATAAATTTTAACATTATAATCGCTATGCTCTTCAATTCCTTTTTTAATGTTTTCAGCTAATTCACCTGTATATCCATAAGCACTTACATAACATATAGTTATATCTTTATTTGTAACTATTATCTCATCTCTACTCCATTTTTCATATATATCAACTATTTTCCTAGGATTATCAACTAATACAGGTCCATGCCCTGGGCATATTATATCTAACTTTAAGTCTTTTATTTTTCTATAGCTTTTAATATATATGGCTTAAAAGGCCCCATAATACAATCGTAATAATATCTTAGAGCTTCCATATAGTGTTCTTCATTATCTATTTTAGTATTAACCACGCCTTCACAGCTATAATGACTTCCAAATGAGTCACAAGTTACCAATACATTGTCCTCTTTAATGTACGTGTATATAGTGTCTGGCCAATGAAGAAGTGGAACTGAATAAAACTTTAAAGTCTTATTTTCTATTTTAATTTCATCATTATCATTTACAACTATATATTCAAATTCACTATTTACAATTTCTTTTAAATAATTAACAGCATTTTGAGATGCTATAATTTTAGCTTTCGGAGAAAGTTTCAATATTTTCTCTACGCTACCTGCATGATCTGGTTCTGTGTGACTAACTACAATATAATCTATATTTCTTAAATCTACATTTAAATCTTCAAGTCTAGCTAAGTAACTATCAAAATGTTTAACTTTTACAGTTTCAAATAAAACCGTTTTCTTTTCCGTTTTTAAAACATATGAATTATAAGTTGTTCCATATGGTGTATACATTATTATGTCAAATACCCTTAAATCAGGATCTAAAGATCCTACCCAGTATAAATCATTCTTTAATTTAAGCGATTTCAATTCCATGTATATTCCTCCAATATATGTTTGTTTATTATTTAACTCCTATTATTTTTATACCTTTTATTAATTAGTTTAAACATATAATTAGTATATTTTTACAATCTTATTTCCATACATAAAAAAGAGCATCTTAAAAAGATACTCTTTTGTGTTCTTTATCTAAAATAAAAGCATATATATAAAGTGAGCAGACATACCTGCTAATAACCCACCTATAGTATGCGAAATTATTGCTTTACTAGTAAGTTCTCTTGCATCTAATGCATCCATCATACCTACATGAGTACTTAAATACCCACTCCAGCACATTCCCATAGCTGTAAATACTGCTATATCGTTAGGTGTTACAACCCCTTCACTTATAAATCTTGGAACTAAACTCATAGCAGCTCCAACAGCTCCTAATGAAGTTATTGGGAATGCCATCGCTTGAGGATCTGTAAATCCAAATAAAGGTCCTAATATAAACATTAACTTATCACCTAATGCTGGTAGTAGCGCTATACCTTCATAAGCAGCACCTGTATAAACTTCAGCTCCTGTTTTAGCATCTATTGTTGGTCCAAATGTTAATAGCATAACTAAAGTACATACAACTAATACTCCTGGGATTATAGCCATCCCTAACTCAACACCATTTTTACCGCCTTCTAACATAGAGTCAAGTACTCTTTGGAATAAACTTCCTTCTCTTATTTCTCTATACTCCATAGCTTCTACTTTTCCATCAGCTTTAACTTCGCTCTTTGGATCGTAGTTATAATATTTTTTAGTAAATGTAAGCATTATTCTAACACTTATTATACTTCCTATTATTGCACCTATATTTCCTACTAATGCAGCTGATACAAACTCAGACCCCTGAGTCATCATAAAAGTCGTAACTATAAGACCCATACCAAAAGATGTTCCTAAGTTACATAAAGCAGGAACTTGATACTGCTTAAAGTACTTGGTAAAACTCTTATCATTAGCAAATGCTATTATAGCTGGATTGTCTGATAGATAAGTTGTTACTGCTCCTGCTATACTTGCTCCTGGTAAGTTATATAGTGGTTTCATAAATATTGCAAAAACTTTATTTAAAAGTGATATTACTCCAAACTCTGAAAGTAGTGCACTCAATGCACCTGCAAGCACAGCTAGTGCCATTATTAAAAATACAGTGTTTAGTAACAAATCGTGAGCTGTGTTCATAATAGTTTTGAACATCAACCCTGCACCCATTTTACTTCCTACAAATCCAAACCCTGCTAATAAAATCCCTATAAAAACAAAAGTTTCTAAACTTACTGCTTTTACCTTCTTTTTCCACCAGAAACCTCCGTGGCGACAACGCTTTCCTCTAAATTTGTAATCTCCATTGTATTCCCTCCTTAGTATTTTGTGGATATCATTAAAACAAATATTAAAATTTAATTTTATTTTCGTTTTAATTTTAACAATTAAGACAAATAAAATATATTGATTATATAAATTATACTATATATATCTATATATTTCAACTTTTTCGAATTGTTTAATATTTCGTTTATTTTCAGAATAGTAAAAACAGGGTAAGTTTCAAACAATTACCCTGTTTTTATTTTTTAATATACATATATAATTGTACTGGTTTTGTCATAATTCCGGATTATTCTTTTCCTGCAGAAACAGCTATACTGGATATAAATTTCTTTTGGAATATACTAAATACAACAACCATAGGAATTATAGACAGTACCGCACCCGCCATCATTCTAGGATAATGTGTACCATATTGTCCTACAAAAACCCTAAGCCCTGCTGCTAGTGTCAATTTTTCAGGAGTTGAGTTTACAATTAGTGGCCATAAGAAACTGTTCCAAGCCCCTAATCCTCCAAGTATAGCCACAGTCCCTAAAGCTGGTCTAACAATTGGAACCATTAATTTGAAAAATATTGTAAATTGAGATGCTCCATCTATTATTGCAGCCTCCTCCATGTCTCTAGGTATAGACTTAAAATGTTGTCGTAATAAAAACGTATAATATATACTAAATATTCCAGGTAATACTATCGCTGTTAATGTATTTAAAAGTCCCATATCTTGTATTATTTGATATTGTGGAATCAAATACATCTGACCAGGTACCATCATAGCTGCCATAAGAATTAAAAATATAGCTTCTTTAAATTTAAAATCTAATCTTGCAAATGCGTATGCTGCTGGTGTTACTATAATTAACTGTAATACTACAGATGCTATTGTTACTATTATTGTATTGAAATAATACTGAGCAAAAGGAAATTCTTTAAATATTTGAGTATAGTTCTCAGTTCTTACAGATTCAGGGAATATTTTAGGCGGAATAGCTTCTGCTTCTGCCAATGTTTTAATAGATGTTAAAATCATCCATATAAAAGGTAATGCAATAAATCCTGCCATAAGTATAAGCCCTATGTGAGTTAAAATCTTAGCACTTCTTTTCGTTTCCATACTTTTCCCCCCTAATCTTATTCATCTGAATAATGAACCCATTTTTTTGCAACTTAAATTGTATTAATGTTACTGCCATTATGATTAAGAATAAGATTACAGCTACAGCAGATGCATACCCCTTATCACCTAATGTAAACCCTAAATCATAGAAATATCTTGTCATAGTTATTGTGGATTCATAAGCTGGACTTCCTTGTTTTATAAGCATGAACACAACATCAAATAATTGGAAAGATCCAATTAAAGACCATATAACAATAAAAAATATACTTGGGGTTAAAAGTGGGATAGTTATATGAGTAAATTGTTTAAATGACGAAGCTCCATCTATAGATGCTGCTTCATAATAAGATTCAGGTATTGATTGAAGCCCACCTAAGAAAATCATTATCTTGTATCCTAAACCACTCCATATAATGAATACTATTATTACTACTCTAGCTAAGTTTGGATCTGTAAACCATAATTTTCCCTCTAATCCTATAGCTTCTAAAAATTGGTTAACAAGTCCAAATCTTGAGTTAAACATCCATTGAAATACTAATGTTGATGCAGATGCCATAGTCACAACAGGTAAGAAATATATAGTTCTATAAATTCCTTTTCCTTTTATGTTTTTGTTAAGTAGGTTTGCTATGCAAATAGATATAATTACCATAGGAGGCACAGTCACTACCACATATAAAAAAGTATTCCCTACAGCTTTATAAAACAACGGATCCTTAAACAGCCTTAAAAAGTTTTCAGATCCTACAAAGTTCCATCCTCCAAATGCATTTAAATCTGTTAAGCTATAAAATAAATTTAGTATAAATGGTATAAAGTTAAATACTAAAACCCCTATTAAAAGTGGCATTATAAACATATATCCAGTTAAGTTGCGCTTTAGGTTTTTCTTTTTTTTAGCTTTTAATTTATCTAAATTGCTGGGCTTTTCATTATATACCTCTGCTTGCAATTAAAATCCCCCTTTTATCTATTCTAAGAGGATGTCTAAAACATAGACACCCTCTAAAAAATCCCTATTTTTTCTCTTTATCTAATATAGATTGCATTTCTTTTTGTGCGTTTTCAAGTGCTTGATCTAAACTTATTTCATCTTGCATAAATTTAGTTATATTATCAACTATAGCTTTATCCCATTTTGAAGTTTCAAAACTATTAGGAAGTGGCATAGCATTTTCTGCTACATTAGATATAACCGAAGTATCTATCCCTGTTTTTTCTTTCATTATTTTACCAAATAAATCTTGAACATTTTTATGAGCTTGAGGAACTAAAGCTAATTCAGTATATTTTTTCATCGACTCTTCACTTGACATGTAGTTGATAAAATCAAAAGCTTCTTCAGGATGTTTAGAGTTTGAGGATATTACATTTCCTAAACCATGTATTACAGTTTTAGATTTATTTCCTTCTTTTATAGTAGGTATTTCATATAATTTAAAGTTTCCTGCAACTTGTGCTTGTTCTTTATCTGAGTATGGTAATAGTCCGTATGACCCCATTTGTAAAACTAAAGCTTTTTCAGATTTAAATAATGTTCCAGCTGTAACTTCTAATGTTATATCATATGGACTATGTAAGTCACTTTTTACTAAATCATAATACTTTTTAAATCCTTCTTTAGTTTCAGGTGTTGTTAACATAGCTTTAGTCTTATCATCACTTATTACCTTACCTCCCGCTGAAGCAACTTCATTAAATACGCCTGACTGTGTACTTTCTGTTGCATAAGAAGTAAAAGGATATATATCTTTTGGCAATTTTGATTTAGCATCTGTCAACCAAGCTATCATCTCATCCCAATTCCAATTTTCCTTAGGCTCAGGAATTCCGTATTCTTCCATAAGCTTTGTATTAACCATTAAAATATTGTTATCCCAGAATGTAGGAATTCCATACTGATCTCCTTTATAACTGTATAAACTACTTAAACTTTCCAAATATTGGCTCATATCAACATTTTTATCTTTTATATAGTCTTTCATATTAACTAACATTCCATTGTCAGCATACTTATTAAAATTAACAGCATTCATCCAATATATATCAGGAGCTGACCCCCCAGCTGCTGCTGTTTCCATTTTAGTCCAATAGTCTGCAAATGAATATTGTTCTACCTTAATGTCTACATTTGGATTTTCTTTTTCATACCCATCTATCAAAGTTTCTACAGCTTCCATATGAGTTTTATCCCATATAGCATATCTTAGTTCAACTTTCCCATCAGCACTATTTCCTCCAGTAGAACTACATCCCGTTAGCCCTAGCACTACAGATAAAACTGCTCCTGTTATAATTCCCCTTTTTAAAAACATATCAAATCCCCTTCCCACAAATTAAACTAATCAAATATTTTTTCCTGAATATTTCGATAATTCTCTTTAATTATATGATATATAAATGTGAACTCATTGTATTTGTAAATTTATACACTTTTTTTATAATTTTGTGTAATAATATATTATGCTTCAGCCTTTATCTTTTCTATTGCCTCATCCCAAAACTTTTCAATATTAACAACTTCTTTATTTAATCTAGAATACTCAGCTGCAAATGCCATGATATGACTTTCAACAGATTTTTTAGCACTAGTTCTTCCTTCTCCACCGTTTTCTGAAACTAGTTTAACAAAGTCTTCCATTATTCCATAATCACCGCCTCCATGGCCTCCTTCAACCTCTTCTGGAATAATAGTTTCTATAGTATTTTCCCCAAATTTCTCAAACTTTTTAACTTCTATAATATTTTTAACGTGATTTCCTCCTACTTCACCATGAGTAAACATCAGTTTAATAGTTCTGTTACATTCTTCAGTAAATGCAGATAAGTTAAATGTAGCTGTTATATCATCTTCAAATTCAAGTATAGTTACCATGTGATCTACAACATTATTATCACATTTATATACGCATCTTCCATATGGACCCGTTCTTAATGCTTCTTCTAAATTTTCTTTACTCGGTACTGGATGTACTACTTTTGCAAATATAGGTTTTTCCGATAAATATAATTTTTTAGCTGAGTATGGGCATCTTTCTTCTACTTTACAGTCTAAACATCTATCGGCCATTCCTTCTTTAAAATTTTTATCTCTCATATGAGTCAAATGTCCAAACGCAGATATATTATTGCATTTCTTACCTGTTAACCATAATAATATATCCATATCATGACAACTTTTAGCTAGTATAAGAGGACTCGTTTCATTGCTATTTCTCCAGTTTCCTCTAGTAAATGAATGTGCAAAATGCCAATACCCTATATTCTCATTATGTTGTATGCTAACTAGCTCTCCTAGCTCTTTGCTATCTACTATTTCTTTTAATTTTGAGAAAAAAGTAGTATATCTAAGCACATGGCAAATCATAAACACTTGATTTGGGTGCTTTTTAGCTAACTCCCCTAATTTTACTATATCTTCTAACTTGTTTGACATTGGTTTTTCAAGCAATACATGATATCCTTTTTCAAGAGCTATCTTAGTTGGTTCATAGTGTGACTCATCATTATTAGCTATTATAATCGCATCAGCCAATCTTTCTTTTTCTAGTAAATTTTCCCATGTTTTAAATACATTTTCAGATTCTATATTATGTTCTTTTACACATATATCTCTTCTTATATCATGTGGCTCTGCCACTGCAACAACTTTACCTAATTCTTCATGATGTTTAAAATATGGAGCATATGCATGCATACCTCTTGCCCCCGCACCTACTACTGCTACTGTAATTTTCTTCATTAATCATTCCCCCATTAATTTTGAAGTTTTTTATTTACTTATTAAGTATATTCTAGTACTTTATTTCTTATATGTATTTGCACTTTTGTATAAATGTTTTACATTTTTATGTATTATATTAAACCTTAAACTATAACTAAATTTGATTTTTTATGCTATTTTTTGTAAAATATTATTAGGAAAAGATTTCATGGTTTTGGGGGGATATTAAATTGTTTAAACAAACTACTTGTTTATCTTTTAAAAAATATGGGGAGGCTTTATCATCTTTATCTGATGATATTATAATTTGTGAGAAAAAAAAATCTATTACACTTTTAGAAAAATCTATTACTAAACTTTTTTATGCAGAATTTGACATCCATATAAAGTTGCAAAGCGGAGTCGTGCTAATTGTTGTTTCTAATGATTCTAATTTTAGTAGTATAGAATCGTTTATCTTAAATAGTAAAATAAAACTAAATAAAGGAGTTTTTTATAATTTTATACCAATATCAGATAATTGTAATGTAGATTTATATGGTAATAGTCTTTTTTTAAATTCAATAAACATTGTTCAGGATTATAATTATAAAGAAATAGTGCCTAAAATTTTAATAAGTAAGATTTATACTAAATTTTATCAAGAAAAGCCAACTAATTATTTATTCAAAGGTGAAAAACATAACTTTTGGGAACTTACATATGTAGATAGAGGCGTTTTATATACTGAAGTAAATGGAAAGGAGTTTAAGTTAAATCAGGGGGATTTATTTTTCTATGCTCCAAATGAATATCACTCACAATATACTGATAATAAAAAATCTTGTTCATACTTAACAGTAAGTTTTGAAATGGATTTCAATGATACATTACTTCTTTCAAATAAAGTATTTACCTCTACAAAGGACTTATACACTATAATAACTAAGCTTATGAAAGAACTTAATTCTACACATTTATATTGTGATGAGCTTTCTATTTGTTATTTAAAAGAATTAGTTTTGAAAACTTTAAGCATTGATTTTGAAACTTCTATTGTAAAACCAGCTAATAAAATCCAACAATTTTATGACGATGAACTTTTAAATTCAATATTGAAATTTATAAATGAAAGCATCTATGATTGTTTGGATATTCAAACTATATGTGATAAGTTTTCAATAAGCAGTTCTAAGTTGCATTTATTATTTAGATCTAATTTAGAAACTACAGTTAAACTTTATATAAACAATTTAAAGTTAAAGAAAAGTAAAGAACTTATAAAAGAAACTAATTATACAATTAGTGAGATTTCTGAAATTTTAGGATTTAATTCTATTCATTACTTTTCCAATAAATTTAAAAAAGTTTATGGTTTTTCTCCAAGCGAATATTTAAAATCAGT
This sequence comes from Paraclostridium sp. AKS73, assembly GCF_025671395.1. NCBI lineage: Bacteria > Bacillati > Bacillota > Clostridia > Peptostreptococcales > Peptostreptococcaceae > Paraclostridium > Paraclostridium sp. AKS73. The sequence continues at coordinate 137,730 of NZ_JAIXHU010000003.1, forward strand.
AAACAAAAACTATTAAAGACTAGGATATAATCCTAGTCTTTATTTATTAAGCAGTTATTTTTTCATCATCATCAGTACCTATCATTGCAGTTAATTTTTTATTAAATGCAAGTAATATGAATGTACCAACTACTAAAATTACAGGTATAGAAATGAATGTTTGCATAAGACCCATTTTTTCTATTATCATTTGAACATATCCTGCTGCTTTGTTTGCAAAGAAAGTCGCGCATGCCCAAACCCCCATAAGTAAAGATAAGTATTTAGCTGGAGCTATTTTACTTACTAATGAGTTTCCAAGTGGTGAGAAACACATTTCTCCTATAGTTTGGAATAAAACGAATAGCATTACCCAAACAACACTAGCTTTAAAAGTAGCAGGAGCTCCTACTCCTCTTGAAAGTTCAGCAACTATTACAAATCCAAATGCTACTGCTAAAAATATATATCCTAACGCTATTTTTTGAGCCATACTTAAGTCACCTTTTTCTCTTTTAGATAACATAGTCCATATAGATGCCATTATCGGTCCTAAAACCACACATAAAAATCCATTTAATGTTTCTATCCATATTACAGGTATTTCAAATGATCCAATTGATAAATCAACATAATCATTCATATATAATGCTAGAGAAAAACCTGCTTGGTTGTAGAATACCCAGAAGAAAATTGAGAAGAATGATAATATGAATATTACTTTTACTCTAGATTTTTCTTTCTTAGTTAAAGGTCTATCTACATTTTTAGTTTCTACAGTATTGCCAGCTTTCTTATCAAGCATTTTTTGAGGATATTTGCCGGCTTCTCCTAAAAACTTCATAGTACATATAAATAATAATCCACCAAGTAACGTAACTATTGCAGCTAACATGAAACATTGTCTAAATCCATATTCAACAACATGTCCATTTTCTATAACTGCAAAAGTTTTAGTATATAATATACCTATAGTTAATGTTCCTATACATGATCCTAAGTTAACAAATGTATATAATATAGAGAATGCTGAATCTTTTCTAGTATTATCATCATATAGTTCCCCAACTAATGCATTTAAATTCCCTTTAAAAAATCCTGTTCCTATAGATATTAATATTATCATTGCATGAACCCAAATTACACTGGTAGCAAAATATCCTAATGCATATCCCGCTGCCATTATAATCGTTCCTATTATTACACAATATCTAGCTCCTATCCATCTATCACATATCATTCCCCCAAATATAGGTGCCAAATAAGTGAAGGCTGCCAAGTTTGCTACTATAACTGTTGCATCAGCCTTATCTACCCCTAATCCCCCTCTAACTACTGTTTCAGCTAAGAATAATAATAATAATATCTTTGATCCGTAATATGCGAATCTTTCAAACGTGAAAGTTAACCCACAAACATACAACCCCTTAGGATGTTTTGTAGGTGCAGATGCTGTATTTGCCATCTTAAGTCCCCCTTAAATTTTTAATTTTATAATTAAAACAGCTTTACATTTAAAAAGCTACCTTATTATACTTTTAATCTATACTCCCCTAGTATATTTTTTTAACCATACATTTTCTTCTTCACTTAAATATGGAGATATTTTTTCATAAACTAATCTGTGGTAATTATTTAAATAATCTCTTTCCTCTTTATTTAAATAATCAATATTTATTGCATCTAAATCTATAGGTGCAAATGTTACCACTTCAAATTCCATGAATTGACCATATTCATTTTTCTCTGCTTTTTTAGTTATAAGTTCATTTTCGATTCTTATTCCATGAGAACCTTCAATATATATTCCAGGCTCATTAGTTGTTACCATACCTTCTTCTAGAGTAGCTGTTTCTAATCTGTTAGGAGCTATTTTCCATCTAAATCCATTTGGAGCTTCATGTATAGTTCCTAAGAAACCTACTCCATGGCCTGTTCCACATTTGTAATCTAATCCTAAATTCCACATTGGTCTTCTTGCTAATATATCTAGGTTATATCCCTTTGTTCCATATAAGAATTTAGCCATAGATAAATTTATCATTCCCCTAAGAACTGCAGTAAAATGCATCTTTAACTCACCATTTACTTCCCCTAAAGCTATGGTTCTTGTTATATCTGTTGTTCCGTCAAAATATTGACCACCTGAATCTATTAAAAATAAGTCTCTAGCTTCCAATTTATAATCACTTTCAGGTGTAGCACTGTAGTGCATCATAGCTGCATGTTCTCTATATCCAGCTATAGTTGCAAAACTTGGCTCTATAAATCCTTTTTGGGCACGTCTTAACTCTTCCAATTTTTCTGATGCACTTATTTCAGATATTTCTATATTTCCTACATTATTCTTTAACCAATACATAAATTTGGTAAATGCTACTCCATCTTTTAAGTGGCTCTTTCTAACGTTTTCTAATTCAATATTATTTTTTACAGCTTTAAAGTTCATTGTAGGATTAGGCGCATTTATCTTTTGAACTTCATTTGGTAAATTATTATATATTGAGTAGCTAACTTTACCCTCATCTAATAACACTTTTTCAGTTTTATCAATAGTTTTAACAAATTCATATATATCATCGTATTTTTTATTATTACATTTTCTGTCTTTAATTCATTTATTATTTCTTCATTTAATTTGCTTTCCTCTATGAATAAGTAAACTTCATCTAATGTTATTATTGCGTATGAAAGAACAACCGGAGTATACTTAACATCTCTTCCTCTTATATTAAACAGCCATGCTATATCATCAAGAGTTGTTATAATATGAGATGTTACATTTTTTTCTTTCATAACTTCTCTAAGTCTTTTTAATTTCGAACTAAATGTCTCCCCTGCATAATTAACCTTTAATAAAAAAGCTTTCTCTTTTGATAAAGAAGGTCTATCGTTCCATACTTTATCCACTAAGTCATACTCATACTTTATGCTTACATTTTTCCTTTTAACTTTTCTTCTAAACGTTTGCCCTCATCTACAGATATTAACCTACCATCAAATCCTAATATAGACCCTTTAGATAACTTCTCACATATAAATTCTTGAGTAGTAGGAACACCTTCTTCTCCCATTTTAAATAATTTAATCCCCGTATTTTTCAATTGATTTTCAGCTTGTATAAAATATCTTCCATCTGTCCAAAGTCCTGCTTCATCCATAGTTACTACTAAAGTTCCTGCTGAACCTGTAAATCCAGATATGTACGCTCTTGATTTAAAATAATCTCCTACGTATTCACTTTGGTGATTGTCTGAAGATGGTATTATATATGCATCTATTTTGTACTCCCCCATGTATTTTCTTAAACTCTCTAATCTACCACTTATCATAATACTCCCCCTTATCCTACATATAAAATTTTATGCATCATCTATCGCCCACTTATATAGTAACACCTGATGACATCGTTTTCAATATTTTTACATTATTTTTCTTATTTTTAAAATTTTAAGAATTAATTAAATATTTTCAAGATTGTAAAAATATAAATTTATAAATATTATTTTTTATTTATACCGATATTTTTTTATTAACATAAAAATAAAAGGATATGACTTTTAGCCATATCCTTTTGATATAAAACATGTATTTATATTTCTTTAGTATATTCTTTTAGCCATGCTTGTTCTTCACTAGTTAAGAAAGGAGATACTTTATCATAAACTAATTTATGATACCAGTTTAAATATTCTCTCTCTTCTCTATTCATATCATCTACAACTATTGCATCTAAATCTATTGGTGCTAATGTCACAACTTCAAACTCCATAAATTGTCCATATTCATTTTTCTCTGCTTTTTGAACAACTAATTCATTTTCTATCCTTATTCCATGAGACCCTTCAACATATATTCCAGGCTCATTAGTTGTTACCATACCTTCTTCAAGTTCAGCGCTATCAAATCTATCTGGTACTATTCTCCATCTAAATCCATTTGGAGCTTCATGTACATTTAATAAGAAACCTATACCATGACCTGTTCCACACTTGTAATCTATTCCCATATTCCACATTGGTCTTCTTGCTAGTATATCTAAGTTATATCCTCTTACTCCATGTAAAAACTTAGCCATTGATAAGTTTATCATACCTCTTGCAACTGCTGTAAAGTGTGTTTTAAGTTCATCGCTCACTTCACCTAATGCAATAGTTCTTGTTATGTCTGTTGTTCCATCAAAATATTGACCACCTGAATCTATTAAAAATAAATCTCTTGGCTCTAATTTATAGTCACTTTCAGGAGTTGCACTGTAGTGCATCATAGCCGCATGTTCTCTATATCCAGCTATTGTACCAAAGCTTGGTTCTATAAATCCATCTTGAGCACGTCTTAAATCTTCTAGTTTTTGTGAAGCACTTAACTCAGATATCTCTGTCTTTCCTACATTATTTTTTAACCAATACATGAACTTAGTAAATGCTACACCATCTTTTATATGACTGTTTCTTATGTTTTCTAACTCAACTTTATTCTTTTGAGCTTTCATAAACATAGTTGGATTAAACTCATCTATTTTTCTAACGTCATCAGGTATATTATTTAATATAGCATAGTTTATTTTTGTTGAATCTAATAATATTGTTTCATCTTTATTTAATTTTTATGAATTCATATATATCATTATATGGTTTTATAACTACATTTTCTTTGTTTAATTCACTTAATATTTCTTCATTTAGCTTAACTTCATCTACAAATAAGTAAACTTTATCTAAAGTTATTAAAGTATAAGATAATACTACAGGGTTGAATTTAACATCCCCACCTCTTATATTAAATAGCCACGCTATATCATCAAGAGTTGTTATTACATGAGTTGTTGCTCCTTTTTCTTTCATAACTTCTCTAACTCTATTTAACTTTGAACTAAATGATTCGCCTGCATACTTAACATCTAATAAAAATGCTTTTTCATTAGATAAAGATGGTCTATTTTCCCAAATTTTATCTATTAAATCATACTCATATGATATTTTAATATTTTTTTCATATAATTTTTTTTCTAAATTTTGACCTTCTCTAGCACATATAACTCTACCATCAAACCCTAATACTCCATCTTCTTTTACATTATTAAATATGTATTCTTCAGTAGTTGGAACTCCTTCTTCTCCCATTTTAAATAATTTTATACTACTTCCCTTTAATTCATTTTCAGCTTGTATAAAATATCTTCCATCTGTCCAAAGTCCTGCCTCATCCATAGTTACTACTACAGTACCTGCTGAACCTGTAAATCCAGATATAAATTCTCTACTTTTGAAGTAATCTCCCACATACTCACTTTGGTGATTGTCTGAAGATGGTATTATATATGCATCCATACCATTTTGTTTCATATAATTTCTAAGCATAGATAATCTTTCTTTTATCATATTAAAGCCCCCTAAGTTATATTTATATATGTTTATAAAGAGATTAAGACCTCTTTGTTAAAACCTAAATTTTTTTATGTAAATTCACAATATTTTTTGTTAAATATTTCTTAAACTTCCTTTGATAAAGTTATAATTTTTCAATTTTCATTTGTTATTAAAATAAATTTTACCATCTCATGACATCGTTTTCAATGTTTTTATAAAAATTTTATATATATTTAATATTTTTATCGATACTAAAAAATTCAAAACGAGTAGATTTATGCTTATCTACTCGTTTCAAATTAGCTATTTATAACTTAAAATTCCATATTTTAAATTATAAATATTATTAAATCCTTCTAATTCTAATAAGTTACATGCTGTAATACTTCTATGTCCACTTCTACAGTACACCACTATGTTCTTTTCTTTAAAATCTTCAATCTCATCTATATTGTACATCAAGTCATGTAAAGGTATATTAATAGCACTGTTTATATGGTTTTCTTCAAATTCTTCTTTCGTTCTTATATCAATTAACAATGTATTTTTATCTTCGACTAATTCTTTTAACTTATCATTATCTATATCTGTAAAATTCATAATGCCCTCCATGATGTATGTTTTAATATTTTATTATATACCCATGTAAAAATTATTAAAACTTCAATACTATAATTGTCATTCTTTAAAGAGCAAATTCAACTTTAATCTATCAGTTCCTATTATTGTGTTTTCAAACACTTCCATTGCATTTTCAATATATATATTAGGGTCTTTTATTATCGGACTAAAATGTGTTAAAACCATAGTCTCTACATTTGACTGTTTTGCGATTGTTGCACTTTCTCTAAATGTCATATGTTTATTTTTTATAGCCCTTTCTAAGTCACAATCATCTCCATACATACCTTCACATACCAATAAGTCACTATTATCTACAAAGTCCATAATTGCTTTTATTGGCCTTGTATCTGTAACAAAACTTACTTTAATTCCTTTTCTAGGCTGGCCTAAAACCATATCTTTTGTATATATCTTTCCTTCTAATTTTATTTCTCTTCCATTTTGAAGTTTACTCCAAAGAATTTTTGGTACATTATTTTTTATTGCTTTTCCATGTCAAACTTAGCTTTTCTTTTTATATAAAAACTATATGCAATGCATGGAGTTGAGTGCTCTACCTCTAAAGTGGATATAATAATGTCTTTATTAATATAATTATTACTTACTAATATATCTTCTTTAGGATTTTCTATTATATTTATATCATATGGAAGTTCTTTTACTATTAATTTAAAGGCCTCTATAACCTCTTTTATTCCTTTAGGCCCAATTATTGTTAACATTTCTGTTCTACCACAATTCCCAATTGTAGATAATATGCCTGGAAGCCCAATTATATGATCTCCATGTAAGTGAGTTATACAAATATAATCTATAGTTTTGAATCCACAATTTGCAATTTTCATAGAAACTTGAGTTCCTTCACCACAATCTATAAGTATTTTTCTTCCTCTATAATTTATAAGCAAAGATGAAAGGTACCGATTTGGTACTGGCATACTTCCACCACAACCTAGTAAAGTTATTTCAACCATATTATCACCTCTTTTAACAGTTAAAATATACTACTTTTAAGTCTTTTAAATCGAATATCTAGCAAAATAGCAATTTAATCTTTGTATTTATTATATACTGCTAAGTATATGTTAATTCAAGTATTTAATTTTAAAACCAACTTTATATAGAGAATATTCTAAATATTTGTTACTATATTATTAATAACTTATTTTTAATAAATCGAGGTGATATTTATAAAAGATTTAACAGTTGGAAATGAAAGTAAATGTATATTTAATTTTGCCCTCCCAATGCTAATAGGAAGTTTATTTCAACAATTATACAATACAACTGATAGTATTATAGTTGGACGGTTTGTTGGTAAAAATGCTATGGCAGCAGTATCTGGCGCAAATCCAATTATGTTTTTACTTACTTCTTTTTTAATGGGAATAACCCTAGGCTTTTCAATTCTTATATCCCAATATTATGGTTCTAAAAATATGATTAAAGTTAAAGCTGCAATAGATACTACATATGTATTTATTTTTATAGCTTCATTTTTTATAACTTTAATAGGAGTTCTTTTTAGTGGTAAAATACTTCAAATTATGAACACTCCAAGTGAAATTTTTGAACTATCTAAGGGCTATTTAGTTATAATCTTTGCCGGAACAATTTTTTCAACTGGGTATAATTCAGTGTGTGCTATATTAAGAGGTCTTGGTGATTCTACTAATCCATTATATTTTTTAATAATAGCTACTATCTTAAATATAATTCTAGATGTTGTATTTATAATTTATTTTAATATGGGTGTAAATGGTGTGGCACTTGCTACCATAATCGCTCAAGCTATAGCATTTATATTTAGTGTAATATATCTTAATAAACGTCATGAAATCTTAAAAATTAGAATTAGAAATTTGAAGTACGACTCTATAATATTTAAAACTGGATTAAAATTAGGTTTACCCTCCGCCATTCAACAAACACTATTCTCTATTGGAAATATAACACTCCAATCTTTAGTTAATGGTTACGGTACATCTGCCATGGCTGCCTTTGGTGCTGGATCTAAAGTTGAAACTTTCATATCACTTCCTATTATGAATTTAGGCAGTGCTGTATCTACTTTTGTTGCCCAAAATATAGGGGCTGGAAAAGTTGACAGAGTAAAAAAAGGTGTAAAATCTTCTATTACTATGGCTTTGTGTATATCTATATTTGTATTAATAGTATTTTTATTATTCAAAGAAAATTTAATAAAACTATTTAATACTGATCCTGAGGTAGTTTCTATAGGCTCTAGGTATTTACTTACTATAGGTCCATTTTTCATATTTATAGGAACATCATTTATGTTAACTAGTGCAATCCGTGGTGCTGGTGCCTCAATGTTTGCAATGATAAGTTCTATGATATCGTTATGGATAGCCAGAATTCCTGCATCATATTTATTATCATCAATATTTGGTGTCAACGGAATATGGATGGGAATTCCTATTGGTTGGTGTGTAGGATTAATTGTTACAGGAATATATTATAAAAAAGGATATTGGAAAAACAAATCCGTTATTAGCTTCAAGGAAAGCGACCTATCCTCTAACAAAAAGTTTAATCCTGAGTTTGCATCAACAAAATCTGATTAAAAAGCAAAATGCTCTCTTAAAGAGTATTTTGCTTTTTTATTTGTACTTTAAAATACTGATTGATTATTTCTAATTTTATAGTATAATTTAATTATTACTAGGTACTAATACTTAATATAACAATCTAGTAAAATTATTTTTTGGAGGAAATTAATGAAACCATTAATAATAGGAGATTTAATTGCTAAAGTGCCTGTAGTCCAAGGTGGAATGGGAGTTGGTGTCTCTAGATCATCTCTTGCAGGTGCGGTAGCTAGTTGTGGTGGTGTTGGAGTTATATCCGGTGCACAAGTAGGTTATGACGAAGATGATTTTGAAATAAATCCTCTTAAAGCTAATTTAAGAGCATTAAAAAAACATATATTAAAAGCAAAGGAAATTTCTAAAGGTGGTATAATAGGTGTAAATCTTATGGTTGCCATGAATTACTATGAAGATCATGTCAAAACTTGTATCGAATCAGGAGTAGATTTAATAATTTCTGGAGCAGGACTTCCTACAGCTCTACCGAAACTTGTTAAAGGTAGTTCTGTTAAAATAGCGCCTATAGTTTCAACGTCTAAGGCATTAGGAGTTATTTTAAAAATGTGGGATAGAAAGGAAAGTACTACTGCAGACTTAATAGTAGTTGAAGGTCCTAAAGCAGGTGGACACTTAGGTTATCATAATGATGAGTTAGATAATATAGATAATATAGATTATGATGGTGAGTTTCTTAAAATATTAGATATAGCTAAAAACTATGGAGAGAAATTTAATAAAAATATTCCTGTTGTAGCTGCTGGTGGTATATTTACAGGTAACGACGTAAAAAAATACATAGATATGGGTGCAAGCGGGGTTCAAGTGGGAACTAAATTTGTAGCTACTCATGAATGTGATGCTGCTTATGACTATAAAATGACTTACGTAAATGCTAGTCAAGACGATATAAAGATAGTTAAAAGCCCGGTTGGAATGCCTGGGCGTGCAATTGATAATAGTTTTATTAAGTCAGTTAGCTCTGAAGGTAGAAAAATTAAAAAATGTTATAATTGCTTAATCCCTTGTAATCCAAGTAGTACCCCTTATTGTATTTCTAAGGCACTTATAGATGCAGTTCGTGGAGATATTGAAAACGGTCTATTATTTTGTGGAAGTAATGCTTACAAGGTTGATCGTTTAAAAAATGTATCAGAAGTTATTGATGAGTTAACATCTAAATTATAATAAACTTAAATATGGGTGTTTCTAATAGAAACACCCATATTTTTATATCTATATTTTCTTCTTACATAATATGTATATAAACCTAAAATTTAAAATTAACAATATTAAAACTTATCAGCTTTTATTTCAAAAAATGCCTTTGGATGTTGACATACAGGGCAAACTTCTGGTGCATCTGTCCCTTTGTGTAAATGTCCACAGTTTTGACATCTCCACTCTACAACTTCATCTTTTTTGAAAATTTTATCATCTTCTAAAGCCTTAAGTAGTTCATTATATCTTTTTTCATGTTCTTTTTCTATAGCACCTACTGATCTTAATAAGAATGCTATTTGATCAAATCCTTCTTCTTCTGCTTCTTGTGCAAACTTTTCATACATACTTACCCATTCATAATGTTCTCCAGCTGCCGCATCTTTTAAGTTATCTTCTGTTGATTTAATTCCTTCGTGAAGTAATTTAAACCACATTTTTGCATGTGCCATTTCATTTTTTGCAGTTTCTTCAAAAAATCTGCTATTTTATTATAGCCCTCTTTTTTTGCTTGTGATGCATAAAAACTGTATTTATTTCTAGCTTCAGATTCTCCTGCGAAAGCTGTAGCTAAATTTCTTTCAGTTTTAGTCCCTTTTATATCCATAGCTAGCCTCCAAATATTAACTATATTTGTTGGGGTACGTTTTCATTAACCCTCTACAGGTGGTATTATATACCATTAGTCGAACTTAGTCAATATAGTAAGAATTACTACTTTATTTGCATTTTTTATTTAATAGTTTTTTTGTAATATAAAATAAAGAAGATGATTTAATTAAATCATCTTCTTTATTTTCTTTTGCATTTAGATAGGAACTCATCCCACCTTTTAAATTGTATATATTTTCAAACCCTTCTTTGTATAAAAAATTGGCTGCAGACTTACTTCTAGCCCCAGAAGCACAGTAAAGAACTACATCATTATGTTTGTATTTTATTATTGAATTAATTTTCGATCTTAAATCACTAACAGATATATTTTTTGCTTTTTCTATATGTCCACTTTTAAATTCTTGAGCAGTTCTCACATCTATTATTATACAATTTTTATTATTTGTTAATAAATCAATTAGTTCATTCCCATTTATAGTTTTGTATTTGTTATTTTTAAATAAGTTTGATAAAAATCCCATAAAGTACTCCTTTACCCTATTAAAATTATTAAACTCATTCTATAATTTTAATAATTTTTTTTCTGTGACTTTATCACATAATTAAAACTTTAAAAAATCATCTCCAAATAAAACAAAACTTTGTAATGTCATAAATGCTTTTATATCCATTTTCACATTTTTATCTAATAGTTTTTTAGCTTCTTCCCTACTAACTAACATAGGTTTAATATCTTCTTCTTCTTCTAAATATTCAGTACTTAATTCACCATCACATAAACAGTAAACTAGACTCGCGCTTTCTTCAGTCATACCTGGAGATAAGTATAATTGATTGTTCCCTAAGTTTTTGTTTATTTCTAACAGGTTAAGTCCTGTTTCTTCTTTTAACTCTCTTTTTACTGCAATATCTATATGCTCATTGTTCTCTACCAATCCAGCTGGCAGTTCATATACATAATCATTTAATGGCACTCTAAATTGTTTGACAATTACTAACTTTTTAATTTCCTTATGAAACGCGGCTATAACAACAGCATCTACATCATCTTTTTTACCTTTGAAATATTTTTGTGATAAATTTTCATATCCTTTTCTAGATGCTATCATCCAGTGATTTTCATTTCCTAATTTATTAGTATATGTTGCATCATAGATGCTTAAAAATTTAGTTTCAGCAAGTGGTTTTAATTTTTTTATTCTATTGTCTACCATAAAGCACCTCCATTAGTTTTAATGTATAAATACTATCTATTTAAAGTATACTACATTTCTAAGATTCACTTCTAATTTTACATGTTCCCCTTTTTCATATGAACCATTATTAGAACTCACTTTTAATAATGTTCCTTTAACTTTCACATTATAATACGTTATGTCTCCTGCATAAATCTTACTTTCAACCGTACCTTCAATTCCTGTTTCATACTCTAAATCACATATATTTATATCCTCTTTTGAAATCATTAGTTCTACATTATCTATGCTTTCTTTAACGTTCAAATCCAAATTTAATACACTAGATTTAAATTGACCATTATCTATATCTCCAATGATGTAATTCCTTTCTCCAAAAGAATTTGCCACTTCTTTTGAATTCGGGGTTTCATATAAATTTCTTGGAGTATCAAATTGAGCTATACGTCCATCTATCATAACTGCTATCTTATCGCTCATCATTAGTGCCTCTTCCTTATCATGAGTCACTAATACAGTAGTTATTTCTAAGTCTTTTTGTATTTTTAAGATAAACTCTCTCATTTCCCCCCTCAAATTTATATCTAAACTTGAGAATGGCTCATCTAACAATAATATCTTAGGATTAACAGCAAGGCACCTTGCAATCGCAACTCTTTGCTGTTGCCCTCCAGATAATTCATTGGGATATTTATCTTCTAACCCCTTTAATTTCACTAAGTTTATAAGTTCTAAAACTTTATTTTTTCGTAAATTCTTATTTATTTTGTTAACTTTAAGTCCAAATTCTATATTTTCAAATACATTCATATGTGGGAATAGAGAATAGTCTTGAAATACTATTACTGCATTTCTATCCTGTGTTTTAAATTTAAAACTGACTTTCCATCAAATAAAATGTCCCCACTTTCTGGATTTATAAGCCCTGCTATTAGTTTAAGCGTCGTACTTTTCCCACAACCAGATTTTCCAAGAAGAGTTATTAACTCCCCTTGACTTATTTCTAAATTTATATTTTCTAATATATTTACATTGTTAAATTGTTTTGTTAAGTTAACAATTTTAACTGATGACATTTTTTATCTCCTTATCATTACTATAGTACTTGCGTATACTGCATTCCATCAAAGCTACTACAATCAAACTTATTAATATAAACACTATGCTATATATAGAAGATATCATCCTATCTCCACTTTGTATATAAGGAAACATTATTAAAGGATACGTAATTACACTTCCTCCACCTATTAATAAAGTTAAAAAATATTGACTAAAAGATATTATAAAACACATGCTAGATGCTCCTATTACACCTGGAAGTATCAGCGGAATTGTAACATATCTTAAAGTATCTAATTTTTTAGCCCCTAACATATTAGCTTGTAATTCATATTTACCACCTATTAATTTGTACACATCTGTTATCATTAACTCCATATGGTATACATGGAATTACATTTATAATAATCACTCCTAGTACAGTATTTGCTAATCCTATCTTAATAAAAGTTAATTGTATTCCCATAGCTACAGATATGACAGGTATTATTATAGGAGATAAAACTAATAACTCGAATAATTTTTTACCTTTAAATTCATAAAGTGCTATCGCCTTAGATGCTGGTATACATATAATCATAGTTAAAGCTACAACTGATATAGATATAAGTATGCTGTTTATTAGTACTCTTATGTTTTCACCATTCAAAATGTATTCAAAACCTCTCAGCGAAAACTCAGTTGGTATAATTTTAGGAAATACCCACGATGAAGATATAGCCCAAATAAAAAGTATTATTAAAGGCATTAATAACGAAATTAATATTATATTTATTATTAGATTTTTTAATTGTTTCTTCATACGATCACCTATAATTTATTTTTCTTTAATTTAGTAAAAATTAAATTGTATAATATTAATAATATAAAACTTATACCAGTTAATATACTATTCATAGCCATTGATAAAGGTCTTTGAGCTAAATCTGTATTTATATAGTTTATATATGCATTAACAGGAAGTGCTTTAGGATTTGTAGCCCCAATTAAATATGGTACTTCAAATGATCCAAACGAAAACGCAAATATTACAATGAATGATGAAAGTATTGTAGGCATTATCTGTGGCATTATTACCAATTTAAGTACTTGAAATTTATTAGCCCCTAAATTTAGCGCTACATCTTCTAACTTAACATCTAAACTCTTCAATATATTATACACTGTAATCGCTATAAAGGGCATGCCCTTGTATATATATACAATAATTATTCCTATACCAGCTTTATCATTTACTAAACTTACAAATTCTCTAGAATCGTTTATTAAATTTAGATTATATAACATTCTAGCTATTATACCTGTTTTAGAGAAAACAGCAAATGCAAGCATTACAACTATTATATGCGGGACTATAATAGGCAAATTTAATAAAAAATATCTTAGCTTAGAAACTCTACTTTTTGTCATTAAATACGCTAACAAAATTCCTATTATAGTTGCTATTATCGATGAAATTATCGATGTTTTTAAACTTAGCATTAATGAATTTATAAATTGTTGATTAGATAATATCTCTTTGTAATAATCAAAAGTTATATTATCTAATCCAATCAAAGGGAAATAACCTAAGCTTTGTAATATACATGTGCAAATACCTACTCCCATTATAAATAATAATAGTAATGCGGCTGGAGCAATAAGTAAATACGGTTTTATTTTACTCATTAACGTTAGTTACCTCTTCTAACCATATTTTTTCTATTATAGGTACTAAACTTGCCTTAACTTCTGGAACTGGATTCTTTACTTGTACTGAGTTTTTAAATTTTGATTTATCTTCTTTAGGTATCTTATTTAAATCCAATATAGTCATATCTCCCCAGTTTTTAGGTTCACTTTTAGAAGCTTGCGCATCTATACTTGTTAAATAATTTATTAATACCATTGCACCAGCTTTATTTGATGAGTTTCTAGGTATTGCTAAAAAATGAGTATTTGATATATTTCCTTTATCAAAATTTATAAATTCTGTACTTTTATCAAATTCCCCAGAATTTATCTTACCTTCAATCTCATTTGGAGCATAAGTCATGCTAAAATTAACTTCTCCATCAGAATACATATTATCTAATTGCGCTGTAGTCGATGGATAAGTTTTTCCTTCATTCCATAAGTAATGCTTTATCTCTTTTAAATAATCCATAGCTGGTTGAATTGCTTTTTTAACTGTAGCTTCATCTTCAGGTAAATCCTTTAAATTTTCATAGCCTACTATATCATATATTACATTTCTTACAAATGCACTTCCTGTAAAATCTGGTGGCGCTGGATATGTAAATTTACCTGGCTTTTTCACTATAGCCTCTTTCAGTGTATTAGTGTCTACTATATTATCACTTACTTTATCTGAGTTTTTTAGTACTGTAAATGAAGCTTTTCCCCATGGAGACTCCATATTGTCTACAGTTGTCCCAAAATCAGTTGTTATATCTTTTGAATTCGTATCAACATATTTTTCATAGTTTTCTATTTTATTAGTAAATGGTCCAAATAACAGTTCATTATCTTTTGCCGTTTTAAAGTTTTCTCCATTTACCCAAAAACATCTATATTTCCTTTATCATTTTTAACTTGTTTCTCAGATATTAATTGATTCATTATGGTATCTATATCCATACCTACTCTTTTTACATTTATATCGTATTTTTCTTTCATGTTTGGGATTACATAATTATCAAACCATTTATTCAGTACTTCATTTCCTCCCCATCCATAAAAGTTAACAGTACTTCCTTTTGCACTTTTTTCAATTTCTTCATAGTTTTTGCTTAAAAGTTGCTCATCCGATTGACTATTAGCCTTTCCATTACTGCATCCAACTAAAAACAATAGGGATATCGTTATTCCCAAGGCAATAATTTTTTTCATTTTGTTCCTCCTCTGTTGTTTTATTTATAATAATAATATAACCCCCCAACTAAATATTATAAAGCTGGGAGGTTATTTTTATTGACTTACTTAACTAATTTGTAATCATACTTTTTAATACCGTCTGTAGGATTATATACTTTTGTAAAACCATTCTTGTCTAAAATTTTTGCTGCCTTTTCACTTCTATTTCCTGTCTTACAATAAAGCAGAACTGGTTTTTATTTATAATCATCTAATATAGTTAAATTATTTTAAAAATTATCAAAATCTATATTCATAGCCTTATCTATATGTCCTGTATTAAATTCGCCTTTTGTTCTAACATCAACAACAGCTATATCATCTCCAGTAGCTAATAAATCCTCAGTTTCTTTTGCATTTATATTTTCATATTTGGCTGATGTTTTATCATGCTTATCAGATTTTTGAGTACATCCAACTAAACTTCCAATACTAAATGTAATTAATGACCCTGCAATTATAACGCTTATTTTTTTATTTAATTTAATAGCTATTCACTCTGCTCTTTAATTCTTCATAAAATTCTAAATTTCTTATTCAATTATATCAAACTTATAATTCATTTATTATAGTTTTTTCCTATAAGTCATTATCATTATATAGTTTTTAACTATCATTCACTTCTTAAAGTTATACTAACTATCTCAGGTCTACAATTAAATCTTATAAGAACTTTAGATCCCCCTAACCCTTTGCTTAGTATCATTGTTGTATCATCTTTTTTATAGTTTCCAAAATCATATTTAGGAAAAAATTCTCTATTAGGAGAAAGAACTCCACCTAATACAGGTAGCCTTATTATCCCTCCATGAACATGCCCTGATAATACTAGGTCAGCTCCATAATCACTGTAATCTTCAAAGAAAAATGGAGTATGTGCTAGCATCACATTGTATTCATTTTTATTTATTTCACCTAATGAGTTTTTTATAAAGTCTTTATCTAATCCTTCTTTTCTATTTTTAAAGTTTTTGAAAAAGTAAGGATATTTTTCTAAAGGAATTATAAGTCCAAAAATATTTATGCTAGAATTATCTTTATTTACTATCACTTTGTCATTTTCTAAGTTTATAATTGGCTTTTTACTAAGTTCCTTAAAATAAAGTTCATATTCTTTTTTATATTTTTTTATCAAAGACTTTTGTTCGTGATTTCCTATTATATGATAAACTTCATAACTCTTAGTTAGTTCATCTAAAAAATTTAATGACACATGGAAGTTATTTTTATCGCCTTCCACTAAATCACCTGTTATAACCACTATATCAGGTTCTTCTTCATGAATTTTTTTTAGTAATTTTTCATTATTCTTACCAAAAGTTTTGTTGTGTAAATCACTTACTTGAACAATTTTAAAATTATTAAATTCTTTTGGTATTTTTTTATTTTTTATTTCATAGCTAGTAGTTTCTAAACTATTTATCTCTCTATTTAAAAACAAAGTTGTTCCTAAAACTATGGTTGAGCCTAATAAAACTTGCGTAAACATAATATTTCCTTTCTGATTATATTAAAATGCATCTTTTAATATTTTAAAGTATTTACCTTCTAATGATTTATACAGCGGTACACCTATTATTGTTATAACTACAAATTGCCCAAATCCAACTTGTGCCATAGATAAAATAAGTGGTAATCCAAAGAATATATTAAGCATTATACCTATTATTATAGCATTTATAATAGTAGGCCAAGTTGATGCTACTAATAAAGCATATTTTTTACCATACATCATTTTGCTAGTCACATAAACTGCATATACACTTAAAAATGTTGCAGTTGTCCCAAAGATTATATCTGGTACTCCATAAGGCCCTATAATATTAGCCAAAAAGCACCCTATCGTTAATCCCCATATATAATCCTTCTTTATAAATGGAAGTAATACCATAATTTCTGCCACTCTAAATTGTATTGGCCCATAGCTTATGGCCCCTAATACCAATGTTAAAGTTGCATATATAGCTGCAACTAATGCTGTTGTAACTAATTTTTTTATATTTGTCGTCATAAAAGTTCTCCTTTAAGTCCTAAAATCTAAAAAACCGCAGAAAAATCTACGGTTTTATAATCTAAATGATAATATAAATATTATATTTTAAGACTTAACCATAGTTTTGTTTAAAGACAGGAGGCTTTCGAACTGTCCTTTTAAGTTTTAAGATAATTTATATAATATCAAAAAAACACTTTTTTTCAATATAGTTAATTACTTAAATGTTTCCTTAACTTTCTTTAGTTTATTAATTATATCAATATGTTGAGGACAACTTTTTTCACACTTACCACATTCTATACATTTAGATGCATCAGCATATTGCTCTATTAAATATTTATACATATTGTTTTTTATACCTTCTATATCATTAAACATTGATGAATTATTTAAGCATTCAAAGCAGGCAGGTATGTTAACGCCATTTGGACATGGCATACAATATTTACAATCAGTACAATTTATTTTTATTTTAGACTTCAATGTATCTCTTAATGATTCTATTACCCTTTCATTTTCTAAGTTCATAGAATCAGCCTCTCCATCCTCGTTACATATTCTTATATTATCAACAACCTGTTCCATATTTGACATTCCACTAAGAACAATTCCTATTTCTGGCTTATTGTATAAGAATTTAAAAGCCCATTGAGCAGGAGATTTTTTAGTGTTTGGTTTGTTAATTATTTCCAAAATATCATTAGGTAAATTATTAGCAAGCTTTCCTCCTCTAAGAGGCTCCATTATAATAACTCCCATACCTTTTTTATTTGCATATTCAAGTCCTTTTGTTCCTGCTTGATATTCTTCATCTAAATAGTTGTATTGAATTTGTGTGAAATCCCAATCATACGCATCTATTATCTCTTTAAATACTTCATACTTATCATGAAAAGAGAATCCTACATATCTTACCTTTTTACTTTTCTTTATTTCATTTAAAAAATCAAATATATTATTTTCAACTAAGTTATCCCATAGGCTTTTATCTAGTGCATGAATTAAATAAAAGTCTATCTGTTCTGTTTGAAGTTTTTTTAATTGTTCATTAAAATATTTATCCATATCTTCTCTTGAGTTAATTTCCCAAGATGGTAATTTAGTTGCTAGGTTAATTCTTTCTCTATATCCATCCTTTAAAATTTTTCCTACTACAATTTCGCTTTCTCCATTGTGATATGGATATGCTGTATCTATATAGTTTACTCCATTATCGATTGCGTACCTAACCATCTTAACAGTTTTTTCTTCATCAATTTTCCATCTATTTGAGGAAATCTCATGCACCCAAATCCTAAAATAGATATTTTTTCCCCTGTTTTTCCAAACTCCCTATATCTCATATCTACCCCTCCTAAATTTAGTTTAATTAAATTATACAATAAATAACATATTTCAATATACTAACATTCTATGCTTATATATTTTTTAGTTTACCTATAATTTAATAAGTGTTTTATTGTATTAAAATTAATATATGGTATTATTAATTTATCTGACCTCTTAAGCAGTGATGCCGATGTGGTCTTTTTTAATAAAAATAATACATAAAGGAGTGGTATAAAAAATGGACAATATTCCATTGCGGATATGTTTATTTATTAAATCACTTAATGAATCTTAATTTTTGCTTAATACCTTTATTCAATTATATGTTTAAGCAATTATGTAGATAATACTTAAGTGATTGCTTTAAAACTGAATAAAGGAGTGATCAAATGATAAGATACTATAAAACTATCGACTCTAAACTTGAAAAATTAAAATCATTTGAAAGTGGTTGTTGGGTTAATTTAGTTGAACCTAGTACAGCTGAAATACTTGAAATTTCTGCAAAACTTAATGTTGATATAGAAAGTGTTAGAGCTGCACTCGATGAGGAAGAACGTTCTAGAATAGATATTGAAGATAATCATATATTAATACTTATAGATATACCTGTAGATGAAAGTGATGCATCTTCTACTCATTACTCTACTATTCCACTTGGTATTATACTTTTAGATGATACCATTGTTACAGTATGTATAGGACAAACAAAAATTTTAAATGACTTTATAGTTGGACATGTAAAAGATTTTTTACTTTCAAAAAAACTAGATTTATTCTTCAAATTCTTTATAAAAACGCTAGCTATTATTTACATTATCTAAGAAGAATAAATAAAATGACTATAGCAATAGAGAAAGAAATATATAAATCTATGAAAAACAAAGAATTGGTTCAGTTACTAGAACTTGAAAAGTCTTTGATATATTTTTCTACTTCATTAAAAGCAAATGAACTTGTCCTTAATAAAATGCTTAGAACAGAATCTATTAAAAAGTATTCAGAGGATGAAGATTTGCTTGAAGATGTTATTATAGAAAATAAACAAGCTCTAGAAATGGCTACTATTTATGGTGATATTTTAAGTAGGATAATGGATGCCTTTAGTGCTATTGTTAGTAATAACCAAAACACAGTTATGCAATTTTTAACATCTATTACACTTATAATGTCTATACCTACAATTGTGTCTGGTTTCTTCGGAATGAATGTCCCTGGATTGCCATTTGAACATCATCCTAGTGGATTCTGGCTTGTTATTTTAATTACATGTATTATGTGTTTAATTCTTACATTTATAATGTCTAGAAATAAATTATTATAAATCAGTTGACATTTTCCAAAATTTGAATATAATTAAATTATAAAATTAAATTCCCTAGAAGGGGAGTAGCTTACACTTAGGTGTTAATTAGTCGTCATACCAGTGATAATCACTCGGTTAATTAGCAAGTTTAATCTTGTTAGCAAGACCTTCTAAATAAGTAGAAATATTTCTACTTATTTAGAAGGTCTTTTTTATTTTTATTTCAAAAAGGGAGATGTTTGTATGATTTATGTGTTTTTGTTGTTTGGGTTCTTACTTTTAGTAAAAGGAGCGGATTACTTCGTTGATGGTTCTTCAAGTATTGCAAGGTCTCTCAGGATTCCTTCTTTACTTATAGGTCTTACAATAGTTGCATTTGGAACTAGTTCTCCTGAAGCTGCAGTTAGCGTTACTGCATCTATGGAAGGGCAAAATGGAATAGCATTTGGAAATATTATCGGTTCAAATATTTTTAATCTTTTATGTGTTGTAGGTATGTCAGCTTTTATAAAGCCTTTATCTGTTAAGAAATCTATACTTTTAAAAGAATTCCCGTTTTTAATACTTTCATCAGTTTTACTTTTAATACTTTGTAATGATTTTGTTTTTCAAAGCTCGAAAAGCTCTATTTTATCACTTAGTGATGGATTAGTATTTTTAATGTTCTTTGGTATATTTATATACTATTTAGTAGAAGTTTCCATTAACTCTAGAAATAAAAATAGAAATTTAATTACTAATACTAACATTGAATTATCAAATGAAAATTCAACTTATACAGAATCAAATATATCTTTATCAAAGTCTATATTTTTGTCTATCATAGGTATTTTAGGCATAATAATTGGAGGTAAACTAGTAGTTGATTGCTCTTCTAATATAGCTTTAAGCTTTGGAGTAAGTCAAAAAATGATAGGTTTAACAATTGTTTCTATAGGAACTTCTCTACCCGAGTTTATAACTTCAGTTGTAGCTGCTAGTAAGGGTGAAAGTGATATTGCCTTAGGAAATGTTATTGGTTCAAATATATTTAATATTTTATTCATACTTGGTATATCTTCAGTTATTAATCCTATATCAGTTGATCCTAGTCTATTTTTAGATATATTTATAATGATAGTGGTTACTATAATAGCTTATATATTTGCTATTAGACGAAAAGACATAAGTAAGTTTGAGGGAGTTATATTGATAGGATCTTATATTTTATACATGATTTATGTTATTCTTAAAAATTAAAATAAAAAGATATAGGTTAAAACCTATATCTTTTTTATAATAATTTTAATTAAGTTTTTATATTAAGCTGCCGGAGGATTTGGTTGCGGTTGTGGCTGCGGTTGTGGCTGCGGCTGCGGCTGCTCCGGTTGTGTTGGTTGTTCCGGTTGTGTTGGTTGCTCCGGTTGTGTTGGTTGCTCCGGTTGTGTTGGTTGCTCCGGTTGTGTTGGTTGCTCCGGTTGTGTTGGCTGCTCTGGCTGTGTCGGCGGTTGTTCCGGTTGCTCCTCTGGTTGTTCCGGTTGTTCTTCTATTTCTTGTTCTTTTGGTCTTGTTCTTACTGGAGCGCTATAGCTTATATCAACTTTAGAAAATGGTCCTTCTTTTCCAAATTCTCTACCTTCTAACCCATCATGTATAGGATCCATAACATCTCTCCATAAAGCAGTAGCTATTTTACTTCCTTGTGGAAGTGATTTAGCTCTATCGTTACCAATCCAAACTGATGCAGTATAATATGGTGTATATCCACAGAACCATGCATCATTATTACTATTTGTTGTTCCTGTTTTACCAGCAACTGCCATGTTTGATAATTTAGCCCTTCTACCAGTACCATCATTAACAACACCTTCTAGCATTTTAGTCATATAGTAAGCTGTATTTTGAGAGTACACTCTCTTCGTCTTAGGTTTATGGTCAAGTAATAAACTTCCATCTGATAATTCTATTTTAGTAAATGTTGTAGGTTCTACATAAACTCCACCATTTGCTATAGCTGCATATGCAGCTGTCATTTCAAGAGGAGATACTCCTTGAGCCATTCCACCTAAAGCAGTAGGGTAATGTCTATCTCTTACATCATCTACAGTTGTTATTCCTAAATCTTTTAATGAATCTAAAACTATTTTCATAGATTCTGCTTCACTGTTACCAAGCATTGCTGCTCCGTGAACAGCAGCACCATTGTATGATTGTTTTACAGCTTGAGCCATACTTACACCACCATGGTATGATCCACCCGCATTTCTAGGCCAGTCTCTACCATTTACTTTTTTAAGTGGAGAATCATTTAAAGTCGAATAAGGAGTAAGTCCAGCTCTCTCCATAAGTGGCATATATACAGCTAATGGTTTTATTGATGATCCTGGTTGCCTTGGATTTATAGCTCTATTATATAGGCTCTCTCCTCCTATTCCACGACCACCTATCATTGCCTTAATTTGTCCATTATTATTATCCATAACAACCATAGCTGATTGTGGTTGTAAGTTTCCATTTCCATCTCTATAAGTTCCTGGGAAATTAGAACCATCTTCATATTCTTTTTCTACAACATTTTGCATATCGGAATCTATTGTAGAATGAATTCTAAGTCCTCCATTGTATAGCATATCTTTAGCTTCATCTTCAGTGTAACCTTCCTTAACTAGAGCTTTTACTACATCTTTTTTCACTAAAGAGTTAAAGTATGAAGAATTTTTACTTTCAACATCTTCTCCCAGACTAATTTTTATATCTTCTTTTATAGCCTTGTCATATTCACTTCTTGATATATATCCAAGTTCTAACATTCTACTTAAAACAACTTCTTGTCTTTTTTTAGATTCTTCATTAAACTCGGCTTTGTATATTACTTTTCTACCTTTTCTTAACGCATCATATGTAAGCTTGTTAATTCTATCATTTTCAAGTAAAATTTTATACATTTCAAGATCATCATCTGTTGGTACATAATCTTGAGCATATACTATTATTTCTGCATTTTTTAAATCATCATCTTTTGTTAACTGTGATGTTTTATATGCAGCATATTTACTTGGATATTTAGTTATACCTGCTAAAAGAGCACTTTCTGCTAAACTTAATTCAGATACATCTTATCAAAATAGTTGTGAGATGCAGCTTGAACTCCTCTATTTCCTTGTCCTAAAGACATTGTGTTTAAGTATGCTAAAAGTATTTCATCTTTATCTAACTCTTTCTCCAACTGCAGTGAGTAGTAAAGTTCTTTTATTTTTCTTTTATATGTTTTTCATTAGTTAGATATAAGTTCTTAGCTAGCTGCTGTGTTATTGTACTAGCACCTTGTGCTTTATATCCTGATTTTATATTTTGTACAAATGCACCTATAGTTCTTTTAATATTTATACCATGATGTTCATAAAAAGTATGATCTTCTATAGCAAGCACTGCATTTTTTAAATTATCAGGGATATTATTCATGTCTTTTACTACATACCTTGACTCTGCGCCTTGAATTGTCTCTGTAATTTTATTATTTGAATCATATATAATAGAGTTTTCTGCAAACACCATATTTTTTGGATCTATATCTGGAGTATTAAACAGTATAGCCATAACAAATATACTAACTGATGCAACTCCTAGCCCAAATATTGCTAAAAATCCTATCGCTATTTTTTTCATAAGGCTACTTTTTTTCACTTTTTTGTCACTCATATTTTCGTTATTGCCCCCAATCTCAAATTTTAATCTGGTTTTTTATAGTTTAATATAAGTCCTATTTTTTATTATTACATATAATTTTTATTTCTCCTTCATATTTTTCCAAAATTTTTACAAATAATGCTTATATCTTCGTTTTTTCTAGCTACTTTATTTGGATACCACTCTCTTGGAAATATTTTTTTATATTTTTCTTTAGAATACCTATTATCAATAAGCATTATTACTCCTTTATCATGGTCTGTTCTTATACACCTTCCTGCAGCTTGAAGTACTTTTATCATACCTGGATAAGTATATGCATAATCAAATCCATCATAACCTTTTTTGTCAAAATGTTTTTTTATGATGTTACGATCAACTCCTATTTGAGGCATTCCAACTCCTACCACTATAACTCCTATAAGTTTATCATTAGTAAGATCTATACCTTCAGAAAAATGACTACCTAAAACGCAAAACCCAATATGAGTAGATTTATTTTTTTCTTGAAATCTTTTCAGGAAATTTTCTTTTTTATCTTCGCTCATATCTTTTTCTTGAATTTCAATATTTAAATCTGTATAGTTTTTAACCATGTAATCGTACACCAGTTCCATATAACTATATGATGGAAAAAACACCATATAGTTTCCATCCTTACTTTTAACACAATTTTTTATAGATTTAGATACATCTTTACAAGTTTCATACCGTCTATTATAAGTGGTATTTATATTATTTGCAAATATTAACTCTCTTTTATTTACATCAAATGGAGAATTTAAACTTATAAAATAGTCTTTTTCTTCACCTCTATACATACTTTTAAAATAATTTATAGGAAGTAATGTAGCTGAAAATATTATTGTAGATTTAGCACTTTTCATTCTTTGTTCAATAACTCCAGATGGATCTATACAATAAATTCTTACAAGTACGTCTTTTCCATTTTTTTCATAAATAGTTACGAAATTGTCATCGTAAAATTCTGCAACTCCCAAAAAACTATGAACATCAAAATATAATTCTATAAGTTTTTCATTTTCCTCTGAATTATCTTCTAAATACTCATCTATTTTTTGAGTTAAAGTTTTTAAAAGATTTATAAACTCTATATCTAAAGCCTTACTTTCTATGTGATTTGATAATTTCATATCCTTATATATAATTAATTCTTCATCTACTTCTTTAAAATATGATTTTATCTTATTTATAGAATAGTTAATACTTCGATTTTTACCTTTCATTATTTTGCTAATTTCTTCAAACTGAAATTTATCTAAAGATTTAGAGTACATATCTCTAGTTCTATCAACTAAATTATGAGCTTCATCAATTAAAAAAACATAATCATTCTTTTTAATATCAAAAATCTTTTTAAGTAGACCTTAGGATCAAAAACATAATTGTAATCACACACTATAATGTCACTAAATAATGCTAAATCAAGAGATAGTTCAAATGGACATAATTTATATTTTTCACTTAAACTCTGTATAACCTCATATGAGTATGTGTTTTCATGTTTTAAAATTTCTTTTAAAGCATTGTTTATCCTATCAAAATATCCATTTGCATATTCACAATATTCTGGATTACAATTAGCTTCATCTTTTTTACATACAGTATCTTTTGAAGATATTATTGTGTATTTTATATCTAAATCTTTTTCATTCATTAATTTCAAACTATTTTCACATACATCTTTAGTTATGTTTTTCGCAGTCAAGTAAAAAATTTTAGATGCATACCCCTTTCCCATAGCTTTTATAGATGGAAAAAGAGTTGAAACAGTTTTTCCTGTTCCTGTTGGAGCTTGAGCAAAACATTTTTTATTATCTACAATGCTTCTATAAACGTATACCGCAAATTCCCTTTGACCTTTTCTATAGTCTTCAAATGGAAATTTTAAATTATCTATACTTTCATCTCTTTTAGATATATGATTTTGTTCTATATCTATCCATAATTTATACTCATTTATAAGATAAAAAAAATCTTCTTCAAGCTCTTTAACTTCATAATGCGTTCTAATTTTATTCATTTGCTTAGTTTCTAGATTGTAATATGTAAGTTGTACATAAATAGATCCTAAATTATTTAACATACAGTATATATATGCATAGCACTTTGCCTGAGCTAAATGTAGTTGATTTATATTTTTGTTATAGTCATTTACATCCTTTAACGTAGATTTTATTTCATCAACTATAATTTTCCCATCTTCTTTTAGTATTCCATCTGCTCTTCCTTCTACTTTTATGCTTGTTCCTTTATATTCAAATTCATATTTCAAGTGGTACTCTGCCTCATAATTTTCATCATATGAGTTTTGAATCATCTGGTGTGCTAAAGTCCCTTCTATTGGTTTTATAGATGTACTCTTTGTATTATCTATACTCCCATTCCTCATTATAAGTTCAACAAGGTTTCTTATAGATATTTTGATTTCTCTTTCCATATTTTTAGTCCCTCTAAAATTTTTTCTATGTTTTATTATATAATAAATTTATATATTTTTCTATTCTCTACCAAATTTTACTTAATACATATTACAGTTTTTAGGAATACTAACTATGTAAATTTATATAGGAGGTGTTCATATGAACGATAGTTATTTAAGAAGAAAAGCTTCTGAGGAAGCAAGATCTATCTATGAAGATTATTTCACTGCATCTAAAACTTTAGATACATTTAATTCAATTCCTGGTATAGAAGTTTATAGTATACCCAAATATCATCATAGCACATGCTGTCGCTGCCTTAATACATTCCCTCATAGTGAAAGCAATTATTTTCCTGAAGAAGGATTTGTTTGCGACAATTGTTTAAACAATCAAACATTGTCTTAATCTCTGATTTTACATTTAATTTATCTTGTTATATAATTAAGTAAATTTGACTTAAGGAGCCAGACATGAATATAACAATATATAATTCTGCTAAAGCAGAACTTGATAAGCTATTACAACAAGAAACTGATAAAAAATATATACGAGTATTTATTAGAACTATAAGTTTCTGATGCGATGCTAGAGTGCATATAACTCTGGATGAGTTACAGGATAACGATGAATTATTTGAAGTTGATGGATATAAATTGATACTAAACAAAAGATTAGCTTCTCAGATTAATAATCTATCTATATCATTTGGAGGTTTATTGAGTCCTAATGAATTTAGTGTAGATTGCGATTTTAATGAATATTATTAAAAAAGAGTGCCATTGACACTCTTTTAATTATTTAAGTAAACTTTTCATTCCATCTGCAACAAATTCAACAGTTGTTCCAACTATAACTTGTGCACTCGTCTTATTTAATTTTACAACACCTTTTGCTCCAATAGACTTTAATGCTTTATCCTTAATTTTATCAGTATCTAATAATTCCAATCTTAGTCTAGTTGCACAATTGTCTACCTTAGTTATATTTTCTTCTCCACCTAAATACTCTATATATTTTTTAGCTAAATCTAAATCACTAGTTATATCTGTAGCATCATCTTGATCAAATTCATCACAATCTTCTTCTCTACCAGGAGTTGGTAAATTTAATTTTGTAATTAATAAATAAAATACAACAAAGTATATTATAGACATTCCTAACCCAACTAGTAATAACGTAATAGGCTTAGTAGCTAGTCCAAAGTTCATCAAATAGTCAATTGCTCCAGCTGAGAATGTAAATCCATGTAATATTCCTAGACTATCTACTACAAAGAATGATAGTGAAGTTAAAATCGCATGTGCAATCAATAATATTGGTGACAAGAATATAAATAAAAATTCTATAGGTTCAGTAACACCTGTTAAGAAAGATGTAAGTGCTAAAGATAATAACATACCTCCAACAGCTTTTCTTTTTTCTTTTTTAGCTGCAAAGTATATTGCAAGAGCTACAGCTGGCAATCCAAACATCATTATAGGGAAAAATCCTGCCATAAAATGTCCTGCAGTTGGATCTCCCGCAAAGAATCTAGCTATATCTCCAGTTTTCCCATTATAAGTTCCTAATTGGAACCAGAAAAATGAATTTAAAACATGATGTAATCCCATAGGAATTAGTAGTCTATTAAATAATCCAAAAATTGCAGCTCCAAATGCACCCATTCCAACAATAGACATTGAAAAATTTGTTAAAGCGCCTTGAACTGTTGGCCATATCATACCTAAAGGTATTGCAATCACAACAGATATAAGCCCCGACATTATAGGAACAAGTCTTCTTCCTCCAAAGAATGCTAGGAACTCAGGAAGTTTCACTTTTCTAAATTTGTTGTAACATAATCCACCTATTAAACCTGCTAGTATCCCACCTAAAAATGATATATTTAGTGTAGCTACAACATCTTTACTTAAATTCATTATCCAATATTGTTTTGATACATTAGTCAACGTAAAATATGATATAACCCCAGCCAGTGCCGCTGCTCCATTTTGGTCATCTGAAAAACCAACAGCAACTCCTAGCGCAAATAGTAACGGTAAATTATCAAATAAAGCAGATCCTGCTGCTCCAAAGAATGGTAAAATCGTTTGCAAGAACGGTATGCCACCAAGCGCGTTAACAATATCAGGTTGACCTAACCTTAACATTATACCTGCAATAGGCAATGCTGCTATAGGTAACATAAGTGACTTACCTATACGTTGTAAAAATTTAAGCATAAAACAACCTCCTTTTTAATTTTTTTTAAAATATAAATTAATTATACGTTTTATTTTTCCATTTTTCAACAATTTATATTATTATTAAAAATACTAATAAAGGATTGAGTTTAATCAATCCTTTATTAGTATTTAATTTCTACAACTCTCTCCTTCAGGATTTAACATATAATCTACATTTGATATAAATCCAATTTTGTGGTTGTATATGAAGCTAGATCTTATTCCTCCAACTAACTTTCCATCTTGTATTACAGGTGAACCACTCATTCCTCCTATTACTCCACCTCTATATTCTTTAAGCTCTTTATCTTTTACTTTTATTTTAGCTCCATCTTCATATATTTTTGTTATTTCTATTTCATGTAATTTTTTTCGTTAGTAACAGGCGACTTACAATAAATATATGCTTTACCTTTCTTAGGTTTTGTTACCTCTAAAGCATCCTTATCATTAAATGTACTTTCTTTTAATTTTCCTTTAACTCCATATTCACTGTATTTATTTATATCTCCAATATAATTTAATTTTCCTTCTTTATTTTCTTTTAAATGTGGTTTTAGCCCACCATCATTAAATAAGGTCGCTTTGATTGAGTGGACATATGAAGTCTCAAAAACTTGAGTACTAAGTGCTACTTCAGATCCATCTACATTATGACTCAAACCTATAAAGCTTCCATCTTCACTTACTGCAGTTATAGTTCCGCAAAACTGTTGAGTAAAACTCAAATAAATCCCTCTAAAATCCTTACCTGTAAAAACTTGAACGTTCTCTTTTCCTTCTCTTAGAAATCTTACTAAAACTTTCTCATCTTCTGATTTATAAAGATCTGTTAAATCATTCAAATCATATTTTAATTTTTTCTTCATAGAAATTGCCGATAATATAATATCGTTCTTTTTAAAATCCGTATCTTCATTTACAAGCATATCAACCATAGGATATTTTAAATTTAAATTAACAAAAACAACTTCTGCTGATGGCATAAGTTTTCCTACGCTGTTTTGTCCAAAGCATAAGTTAGTTGATAAAAGTATAGCTACAATCATTAATGATAAAATGTTTGTTAGTCTTTTCATAGCGTATCCCTTCTTAAAATTATTTTGATATTTATATTATTTTTCTATAAAATCATGTTTTTTATTATACTTTTATATAATTAGGAATATATTTTATTATTTACTAATATTTAGGTGGTGTTTTATGAATTTTGATAAGAATAAATTGGAAGTTAATTTTATTTTTCCAATGACAAAACTTATACATTAAAGAATAGGAAATATACGCTTACTCATAGCGATGATACAGGTATATTATATCTAGATATTGCTGATTTTTATAACTATAAAAATTAATATAAATTTAAGAGATGAAGTTTTAGGAAGTTGGATTTTTATTGAAAAAAATAAGTACGCATTATTACTCAACATTTGTTTGAAAGGAAATTCTCCATATGAGATTAAAAGAAAATATGAAATTTTTAAATCTCATTTAGACTTAGCAATTAAAGCTATATTATATGGAGATAGATACTTTTTACTTGAAAATAAATTTTTATTAGATTCTAATATAATAGTTAATTTTTCGTCTTCATATTTCATGTACAATTGTTCTGAGTATTACGGTTTAGTAAAAAATTATTTATTAGGAAATTAATACTTTTTTAAAAGAGGCTATTTCATATTTTGCCTCTTTTTATTTTTTAAAACTTGAATATTATTTTTAAAAAGTTGATTATAAGTATTCAAAAATGAGTTAGATAGTTCATTAACTTTTCCTTCCCAATTCTTGTCAACCTCTTCATCTGGACAGTAACTTACTTGGATTGCATCAACAGATAAACCTTTGTAGTATGCAGCTCCTTCTTTTAAGTAATTTTCGCTTAAGTGCCTGGCTGTTTGAAGTATAGATTCCTGTTGACTTGGAAATAATTTTCCCTCAGAATTATCACTGTATACTTCATATCCTGTTAAGTTATTGTCTTCTACAGCTCTTCTTGAAGTTGCAAATCCACTTTCAAGAGCAACTATACCTGCCATGAAAAAAGCATTTACTCCATACTTTTCCTCAGCTTCTACAAATGTATCAGATAAATGAGTCATGTTTTTAGCTCCTGTAGTATTTTCTAGCACTTCTTTCATTTCACTCTTACTGATATGGCTTATATATGTCACATTATCTCTGTTATAACTAACGTTTAATATTCTAGCTTCCTCATCCTTGATTTTATTTTCTTGTTTAGTTTTGTATTCATTTTTGCTGACTAGGCTTTTAACTTCGCTTTCTTGTATCTTTTCATTTATTTTATTTGAATTTTCTTTCTTTATTAATTTTTGTTGTGATGATAAATCACAGCCTATAAGCATAGATGATAAACATACTAAAACTATTAGTTTTTTCCATAATTTCATATTTATTTATCTCCTTATTAAAATTTAAATATTTATCCTTAAAATTCAATATTTATATCCAACTTCCTCTTCGCAAGTTATATCAATAAAATACAATTAATATACATTTTTTATTTATTTTTTTATACATATTAATAGTTTAAACAGTATTATCATATTAATTTTTTAGAAGTTAATTCATAAAAAGGTAATAATATTTAATTATATATTCTAAAACGTAGGTAATACTATTATTACAACTTAATAGAAAATATAATGTCTCATTAATAGGTAGGTTAATCTTATGTTAACTTCATTTTTTTTAATTTGACTTTCAATCTTCATGGTATTTACAATTTTACCTCGTAAATTGAAGTATGTATTTTCTATAAGTTTATCTATATTTTCGAAAACAATTGGTTTAATACTGCTTGTTTTCATATTAATATCTAGTTGTAATTTTCTAATTTAAATTATAATTAGACATTAAAAAGGACATCGTACAAACGATGTCCTTCTTTATTTAAACCATTTTATTATTTATTATATTTTCTATAATTTTTTCTAAAGTTAAATCTTCGGTGTCAATATTTTCCAATTCAAGTATATACTCCTCGAACTCCACTTCTACAAACCTATCTGCCTTATTATCTTCATTTATATAATCCACTATTTTGTAGTCTTTAATTTCTTCTTCTAAATACTCTCTTAGTTCATTATATTCTTCTTCACTTATTTTATTTTTGTTACATCTGCAATTTGGGCATCCCATAAATATTTCTCCTTTTTATTTGATTTAAATCTAGCGTAAGCTGTTCTATTAAAAGTTTATTGTTTTTATTTTTACTTATTTCCTTTTTTGTTTCTTTATCATCTTGTATAACATTAATTTTTGAAAGTAGCTTTTTTAAAGAAGATAAGTTATCAATAGATATACTTTCATTATTAACAATTAAGGTATATCCTACTCCAGTTTTCTTAATTGTTAAATTAGGGTCATCCATCTTTATAGATAAAACCTTAGAATCTATATACTCCACTGAAAATGTATTTTTCTTTTTTGAAAACAATTCTATTAGCTTATCATTTAACACTTTTTCTTTTTTGATTTCGACTTTTTCATCTCTATTGCACCCATTCTTATAAGTAATGGTTCTAATAATTTTAAGTCATTTAAAAATATAGGTCCTCCCTTTAAATTAACACTGTATCCTTTACTTGAGGCTTCTATTTTTATATCTTTTTCATTTATATATATAGACGTTATTTTCCATCAACATATTTAACTTCATAAGATTTATCTATTTTAGCTAATACACTTGTTACTTTATTTGGCAAATACATACAAATTCCTCTTTTATTTTAGTTTTTTACTTAAAATATATCATTTATTGCAAATTATTGCAACATAAAAAAATAGACTATATTTAACTATAGCCTATTTTCATAATTTTTTTAAAGTTCTTTTACTTTTAAATAGAAGTTAGTTAATGTTATTTCAAAGTATGGAACAAGCCATAAAAATCCTATACCAAGTGATAATACACATAATACAGACCAACCTATAAAACTTAGCTCTAAAACAAAATAATCAAATTTATGACCTTTCATCATTCTAGCACTTTCTTTTATACATTCCATAGCTGATTTATCAGGATTTTCTGCTAATATATAATTAGCTTGAGAGAACATTATTCCTACTATAATTCCTGGTATAACAAATAATATAGTTCCTATAAATACACATATCCATATTATAAAGTTCATCACTAATGCTTTTATAAATACATCAAACCCTGAAAATAAATCATTAAATTGTGCAGTTGAATCTTTATGTGCTAATTTAAGCGAAAATCTACTTACTCCAACTTGAAGTGATCCATAAATTAAAACTCCTATTATATTTAAACTTAGTCCAATCATAGATCCTTCTGTAGAGTTAGTTAATTCTACATTCGCTAGCTGAAGTATAGCTGAATAACAAACAAAAACCAATATTGCTACAAGCCATCTTCCTTTTAGTTGATCTTTTGCACTACTTTTTAACTCTGCTCTTGTAAACATATTTTACACCTCCATATTCAATTATTAATATTTATACCTTAAACTTGGTTTGCTAAACAATTATACACATATAATGAAAATTATTCCATATATGATTTTTTTATTATATTTTTTCATTTTGTATATAATATAAGCTATAAAAATATCCTTTAGTCTCTATAAGTTCTTCAAAACTTCCTTTTTCTATAACCATTCCATCTTTCATTACTATAATTTCATCATAATCAGTTAGTAAATTTTTTATAAGTTTATGTGTAACAACTATCATTGTTAAGTTTTCTAAACTCAAAAGTGATTTTTCTAAACTATATGCAGTTTCATTATCAAGTGCCGATGTAGATTCATCTAATATTAATATTTTAGTTTCATTTATCAAAGCTCTTGCAATTGCAACTCTTTGTTTTTCTCCACCTGATAATTTATTTCCATTTTCTCCAACTAATGAGTCAATACCATCTTCTAATCTATTTATAAGTCCCATTATCCCAGCCCTTTTACAACTTTCAACTACGCTTTCATCACTATAATTTGAAAATAATCTTATATTTTCTTTTATAGAGTCATCAAACATAAATACATTTTGCTGTATCATTGATATAGTCTTATATAAATCACTACTATATATTTTATTTAAATCTTTATTATCAATGGTTATTTTACCCTCATATTCATTATAATATCTCATAATTAACTTAATTAATGTACTTTTACCACATCCACTTTCACCAACTATTGCATATTTTTTATTTCTTTCAAATTTCAAATTTATATTTTTCAATGCATTTCGTTCTTTTGTATATGAAAAATTAAGATCTTTTATATCTATGCAATCCTTAAAATCCTTTATTTTTTCAGATTCTTCAGATTCATTATTTACATTCAATATATCTTCAACTTTTTTACCAATAAGAGATACTGATTTTATTTGATTTATAAGTGATATACTAGTTTTAACAGGTCCAACTATATGAGTGCTAAGTTGAATTATTATTATTGCTGTTCCTACAGATATACTTTTTTTGTACATTAAGTACCCGCCTAAAATCAAAACTCCTAAATATATAGTTACACTAAAAGCCAATGAAAAACCCTTTATAACTGCTTCTAATATAGAACACTTTCTTTTTGAGTTTTCTACATTTAAAGAATTTTTAACGAAAATCTTATTTATTTTTTTGCTTATGTTAAATCCTTTTATAACTTCAAACCCAGAAAATAAATCCTTTGTTACGGAAGTTATTTCTTCTAAATTTTTAGAGTACTCATTTTTTTCTATGACTAGCTTCTTTGAAAGTGCATTAGGAATTATGAATCCTAAAACTCCAAATATAGATATGAAAATTACTATATATGGACTTATGTAAAATAATGCACATAAAGAAATTAAAAATGATAACAGTGATGATATAACTAAGAATATATTATTTAGAAAATTATCTTCTATTAATTTTATATCATTATATAATACCGATATGTATTTACCACTATTGTCCAAAGAAAAATCTTTTATATCTTTATTTATTAACTTAGAAAATACATCACATCTTAAGTAATTAACAGTATTTTTAATATAGTTTGACATAACAAGTCCATCTAAATATTCCGTAAAAAACATTATTATTATTAAAACAACAGTTACTGTAACTATTGGGATAAATTTTTCTACTTGTCCGCTCGCAAATATATCAACTATAAATCCCATAATAAAATCAAAACATATACTTGCTAATGCTACTAATGATATGGTAATCACTCTAAGAAAAAACTGCCATTTATACTCTAGAGCATATTTAAAGAGTATCCTCATACTTAATCCTCCTATTTTTTATTTTTCAAAAACTTAAAAAAGGCCTATTATATAGACCTTTTAAGTTTACTATTAAAATTTAGTCATGTCCAATGTATTAGTTTGATTAATCTATATTATATTTAGTAAAATTAACTTTCATACAAATCTCCTAATTTTTTTGAATATCTATTTTTAAAAATTCACATAATATAACTAACCTTCTGGATACTATCATCGTGACAAACGCATTTTTTACCGATAAAGACTAGATTTTTTCTAGTCTTCTTATTTTTGCAAATCTAATTTTCAAGCACATATATTTTAAAAATAAGTTTATTTTGTTAAATTTTTCTACAATATAGTTTATTAATTTCTACACATACTATTTAAGAAAGGATGTGTACTTATATTGTTAAGAAAATTTAGTATTATCATATTTATAACTTTAATTATTTTTACAAGTAATATGAATTTTTCTCACGCTCTTACCATTGCCGCTCCAGATTCAGTTAGCAATCAATATATTCAAGATTTAGAAATAATCGATAATAATATGTATATGCTAACTAAATCTGTTATTATGGAAAATTATAAAGTGGATGAAATAACTAAAAACATTAAATTTATAGAAACTTTAATTAATGACTTAAATATAAAAGTTTCAAAACTTTCTCAAGAAGACACTGATGCTATACTAGCTCTGCAATCTATACTAAACTTTTACAAAATATCGTTGATGAAGATACAATCATATTTGGAAACTAAAGATCCTGACAATTTAATTGATGCTATCAATTCTTTTTCATTAGCTTCTAGTGCTTCAAAAGACTTAAGAAAAATTATAACTGATGCGGGAAAATAAAATCCCGTTTTTTAAATTTATATAGTTCTTAATATCCCCACCATACTAGTATATATAGTATTCTATTTAAATAGTGTCAGTTTAATTGTAAGTAAAAATTAAAAATGTCAGTTAAGATCAGTGAAATTTATACTGACCAAAACTGACATTTTAATTTAAATACTAGTTGTACAATCATTTGTGTAAATTAATTCTCATAAATTTTTTAGTGGTGTCCACATCCATCATGAGAACAAGTATGGTTACTTGGGAACTCACTTAATTTATTTTCTTTAAATAAGTTTAAGTTATCTTCAAGAGTATCTGCTTGAGCTTTAAAAACTTTTATTCCCATAGAATTTAATTTAACAATAGCACCTTGACCTATTCCACCTACTATTACAGCGTCTACAACATTTCCTGATAATGCTTTTATAGGTTGACATTTACCATGTTCATGTCCTAAGTCTCCATTGCTTATTTCTGATAATTCCTCATTTTCTAAGTTATAAACTAAGAACATAGGAGCTGATCCAAAATGTCCAAATGGTTTACTTTTTAATCCTTCATTCACTTCTACTGGTATACAAACTTTCATTTTTAAATCTCCCTTCTTTTGCAGCACTTTCTTATAGACTTACAATTTTTGCTGCAATCAGCGCTGTCTAGTTTAATATTTGAAGTATCTAATAAATTATTATTTATACTTCCTATCGAATTAAAAAAAGATATACATTCATCAAATGCGCTTTCATTTACATGATAAAAAACATAATATCCTTCTTTATATCCAGTTATTATTTCAGCTTCTTTTAAAACTTTGATATGTTGTGAAACTGATGAGTCAGTTATTCCTAAGTACTTTGATATACCTTTTTGGCATATATCTCGTTTAGATACTAATAATAAAACTTTAAGCCTTGTTTCATCACTTAGAGCTTTAAATATTTTGGCTACTTTTTCCATATAAACCTCTTTTTGATTAAGTAATCACTTAATTAGATTATAATACTCTTAATTATTTTTTTCAACCACCATTTTACAAAACTTTTAGATTTATTTTTGTTTTTGTGGTATCTATTTTAATAAAGGAGTGATAGTTTTGATTAATTTTAGAGATATAGGTGGATGCAAGTCAATTCAAAATAATAAATGAGCTGTTTTTAACTTAAATTACTTTACGTTAAACCCAACTCATTTATTATTTTTTATCTTTATTTATATGATTATTTTTTAATTTTTTATTTTTTATGTC
The DNA here is from genome assembly GCF_025671395.1 of Paraclostridium sp. AKS73. Lineage (NCBI taxonomy): Bacteria > Bacillati > Bacillota > Clostridia > Peptostreptococcales > Peptostreptococcaceae > Paraclostridium > Paraclostridium sp. AKS73. The sequence goes on from NZ_JAIXHU010000003.1 coordinate 174,608, forward strand.
TATATCCTTTATATATAAAGCTATATTTCTTTTTGATACTTCTTCATTTATATAGTCAATTCTATTCATTTCGTTATTGTTTTTATATATTATTTTCATAGGACTATATATATCACATTTAATGTCTTTTAAAATTTCTCTAAATGTTTCTAGCTTCCAACGTTTAAAGTCTTTACTTATACTATCAATAACATAATGAGTATTAACTCTTTTTATATCACAATCATGCAAATCTCTTTTTAGTTTATTTATAGTGGTGTTATTGTGCCCTATATCTAAGATTATAAAGTATCCATAATCATATTTGCTTCTTATAAGCCTTCCATAAGCTTGTTTAGCTTTTATACTTAATTGAGGATAGTTAACATCGTCATATGTAGTTCTTTTGAAACTTCTTATTGATGAGTACAACGGATCATCCAAACTTTTATTTGGAAGTTTATCAAGAATTACGCAAGTTAGCCCTTCTCCTTGTATATCAACCCCTTCAAAACAGCTCTTAGAAGCTAAGACAACACACTTTTTACTCAAATCTCTTAAGTTATTAACTGCTGATTTATCCTTATACAGTTCTATATTATGAATATTTAATCGATGAACAAGCTTTTTGTAAACTTTTTCTAATCTATTCTTACTTGTAAATAAAGCTAGTACATGTCCATTACTATTTACACATATATTTTCAATCAACTTCACAGTGTGATCTATAAATTCATCATTTAAAGCATTGTATTTTGGAAACTCTTCCATTGCTAAAATTTTAGTTTTTCCTTTATAATCATATATAGACTCAATTGTTTTTTCTATAGTCTTGTGCTTATCTAAGCCTAATGTTCTTTTAAACGTACTCATATTATTATTTATATTTAATGTTGCTGATAAAAAAACAACTGTATTTACAGTACTTAAAAACATACTTTCAAACATTTCAGCTACATCAATAGGTATAACCCTTATATTAAAATACTTATATTCATTATTTATATCAATGATCCTACAATAGTTGTCTAACTTTTTTTCTATAAAGCTTTCAATGGTTAATATATTGCAATCTATATCCATTGTCTTTGCGCTTATTGTATTAAATATATAACTATCATCTTCTCCTTCTTTTCACATTGATCTATTATATAGTTTAAAGATCTTAATATTTCTTTTAAATATATAACAATGTTTTCAAATTCACTTCGCATATATCCACTTATATCCACTCTATTTTTAAAAGATACATTGCTAAGGGGAGCTTGCTGCCTATTTATTTCCCAAGAATGGTCATATAGCCCACTCTTTAAAGACTTTCCACATCCATTTAGTATGTTATTTATACTTTGTTTTGCTAAAGTTATTTTTTCTTGCAATTTTGCTTTTATATTACTATCTAGTTGAAGTTTTCCCGCAACACTAATATAAAATTTATCCATAGTACTTACATTTTTATGATTGATCTCACTATGAGGATATAATTCATCTAATAATTTATCTAATAAAATACTATTACATTCTGAGGTAAAGAAATCATAGCTTTTTTCCATTAAATTATGGCCTTCATCTATTATTAAATAATCCAATTGCTTTTGTTCTTTATACGGCCATTTTGCAAGTAAAGAATGGTTAATAACAGTTATATGTTCTTTTTTCAGTTCTTTTATTCTATTTTTATAAAAACATCTTTCAATGCACTTTTCTGGATAACAGATATCTGATTCACATCTTAAATTAAAAATTAACCCTTCTATTTCAGAGAAAATATATTTAACATTGTTAGGAATTTCCTCTATATCTCCATATTCTCCATTTTCAATTAGTCTTTGAATATATAAAAACTCTAGCAATTCACTTTGACTTTTAAATACTACGCTTTTTTTGTATTCTTCCAATCTTCTATTACATAGGTAATTATTTTTACCCTTCATACACCCATAGTTTATTTTACTTTGTAAGTTTAAGGATTTTAAAACTGTAGGTATATCTTTGTTTATAAGTTGCATCTGTAAATTTTTTGTATCTGTAGATATAACAATTTTCTTTCCATTATAAAAAGACTCCATAATTGCTGGAATTAGATATCCAACACTTTTCCCGATTCCTGTAGGAGCTTCTATACACCCTACTTTAGGTGCATCTTCTTTGCTATTAAACACATCTTTTATAAACTTGGTAAATTCATGTTGCTTTGGCCTAAATATGTAACTAAAATTTTTAGAGTTTGTCCAAAGTTCACTTAATTTTAATAAATCCTCATATGAGTTTTTATATTTTGATAAATTTACATTATGTCTATTTCCTTGGTAATCTTTTTCATTTATTTCAAACAACACACTTTGTTCAAATTCATTTTTTTCATCCATTTCTTTTAAATATTTAATCCATTCCCAAGACTTTATATTGGAGCTTTTAAAATATTGTTCTAAATTAAAATAAAGTTTATCTAATCTAGTTTCTTCACTCTTCCAAAGTCTAATCAAAAGAGCATTTACTAATTGTATATTTAGTAAAACATCGTTTAATGCTCTATTATTTACCTGTTTATTAATATCTGTAACTTTATTTATAAGATAGTTAAGTTCATAATTTATATGAAACGGCTCTAAAATAATAGCTAGCTGCATAGAATCTAAAAGTTCATTTTTTAATCTTTTATTTTCAAAATATATTTATCTAAGAAGCACTTTTTGATTTTAAATCATGACAATTATAGGATAGTCTTTTATAAAATCTATAAATTTATTTCTTATTTGATATATAGTAGGTGCCTTATCTAAATCATTTTGCTTAAGGTTTTGCAAGTCCCAAATATACTTACAGGAACTTCCTCATAAGGTTTAATCAAAGTATTAAACTTAAAAATTTCATTATTTATAACTTTAATAGCTGCAATTTCTATTATTTCAGAGGTATTAGGGTTTAATCCACTAGTTACTATATTTAAGTATACAACATCATTTAATATGCTTTTCATATAATACCTCCTCCATCTAGAATAACCTTAATTATACCATTTTAAATATGTAAAAAACAAAAAACTGTCTAATTAATTAGACAGTTTCTAATATACCTATTAATATTGCACCTTTTGATGTATATGTTCCCATAACAGATCCAACTGAGCTTATTGTTATATCTTTAAAATCATACTCTTTTGACATAATTTCTTTAACCTTTAATGCTTTTTCTTTACAATTAGAATGACCTATTGCTAAACTATATTTCTTTTCACTACTAATATTTTTATATATGTTTTCTATAACTTTTTTAATTGAATTGCTATCACCTCTTGCTTTATCAACAGGTTTTACAATTCCATCTATAACCTGAATTATAACTTTAAAATTCAATGCATTTATAAGTTTTCCAGCTAAAGGATTTACTCTACCACCTTTAATTGCATTTTCTAGTGTTTCAAGTGAACCATAAAAAGTAACTTTTTCTTTTAGACTTTCTATAGTCTTTACTATCTCATCTAAATTTTTCCCTTCATCTGCTAACTGAGCAGCTTTAGTAACCAAAAGCCCTTGACCAACTGATCCATTAGCAGTATCAATCACTTCTATTCTTTTATCCGTGTTGTCTTCCTCAAACATGTTTTTTGCAAGTACCGCTGTTGAATATGTAGCTGATAGCTTTGAAGATAAAGTTAAAACTAAAATTTCTTCTTCTTCACAATCATATACATTTACAAACTTTTCAGGTGATGGACACGATGTTTTAGGAAGTTCCTTTGAACTTGCCATTCTATTGTAAAATGTATCACTATCCATATCTCCATCAGCGTAAGTATCTTCCCCAAATGAAACATTTAACTTTACTATTTCTATATTATATTTTTGTACTAACTCTTTATTTAAATCACAAGAACTATCTGTTATTATCTTGATTTTTTTCATTCATATATCTCCTTATTTTTTCAGTCGGCCGGTCGGCCGATATATCTTTTATTTAATTGTACATTTGATTTATATTAAAGTCAATCATAAAAAATTCTCTTCTCTCGATGGATTACGTCTTCTAACTTTTCATATCTCCAAAGACTTTGCTCGTTGCTTAAAAAACCTTATTTTAAACGTATTTTTGCTATATGTTACTTTGTTGACAATAAAAATTTATAAGCTTATAATTATTTATTAAAATAGCAGTTAATTGTAGAAAGGTTGACTTTATGAAATCAAATAATACTAATATGAAAGAAAATATTTTATTATCTGCAACAGAATTGATAACCAAAAACGGAGTTAAAAATACTAGTTTATCTGATATAGCAAAAGCCGTAAATATAAGTAAAGGTACCTTATATTATCACTACTCATCAAAAGATGCATTAATCTCTGAAATTGCCAATACTCACTTAAATGCAATCAGTGAATCTATACTCCAATGTATTCAAGGTATGGATCCAAGTAATCCAAAAGAGCAAATGATAAACTTAATAATGGAGAAAATCTCCGATATAGAAGATAGAGGTAGAATACACATGTACATTCTTTGTGAAGCTATTACAGGGAATGATCCTTTAAAAGAACAAATAAAATTAAAATATATAGAATGGCGTAATACATTAAAATCAGAAATTGTTAAAATAAGTTCAAAAGATGCTGAAGCTCTTTCATTCTTACTAGTTTCTATAGTTGATGGATTAGTTCTTCAAGGATTATTAAAAACTGAAAACTTACCATTTGAAAATATAGCTGATTTTTAGTTACAAATTGGTATTAGTTAAATATAAGATAAATTTTTAGGGGTGAATTTATGCAGAATTTAACATTTGAAGCTTTAAACTCAACTGATTTATTAGTTGGATTAAAAGAAAAATATGAAACTATCATCATTAAAGGGGTGTACTGCCAAGAAATATATGATTTAGTAAAAAGTCAATCTACAGAACATGACTTAATGGGTTATGCATTAGATACAAGTATCTTAATTTATGCAATACTCTCACTTAAAGATATATTTGTAAGTTCTGATAGAAAAACAGAAAAAGATATAGAAAAAAAACTTAAGTTATATGAAGTAGCTGATGTATCTAAAGATAATTTGATTTTAAAATTAAGATAATACTGAATAGGTCTCACATTAATTAATGTGAGACCTATTCTTATTTACATTTATTTTTGAGGATTTCCGGCATTGATTTGTAAGAAATAAGTTGATGAATCTTTCATAGTTTTAAATTCCTTAGAATCTTTATATTTATCAACATTTTCAGATGTAACACCTACTCTATCTATTGCATCTGTTTCATATAGATTAAGCGCTGAATTCGCATCTTTAACTATCTTTGTATTTATCTCATCTAATTTCACAGCTGAATTATCCCAATAAGTAGGATTTTTTGTCATTGAATAATGATCTTCTATTTTCCATTCACTTAATGTAAATGGTCCATTGTATAAAGTAGACTTAGCTGTTGTTCCAAATGTGTCTCCCTGAGATTCAACAAATTTTTGATTTTGAGGTAAATAAACTCCAAATGCCATTAATTTATCAAAATAAGTAACTGGTCTTACTAATTTTACTTCTAAAGTATAATCATCTATAGCTTTTACTCCTACAGAATCAGGATCTTTATTTTCTCCTAAATTGTACTCTTTTGCCCCAACTATATCATGCATTATAAATCCATACTGAGATGCTGTTTCTGGATTTAAAGTTCTCTTCCATGAGTATTCAAAGTCTTTTGCACTAACTTCATCTCCATTTGACCACTTAGCATCTTTTCTTAATTTAAATGTCCATGTTAATCCATCTTCAGATGTTTCCCAACTTTCTGCAATTCCTGGTATAGCTTTGTTTTCTTTGTCTATTCTAACTAATCCCTCCATAGTATTAGTCATTACCTCAAATGAAACAGTATCTGTAGCTTTACTTGGGTCTATAGTTGGAATATCAGAAGTACTTATTAAGTTTAATTGTTTTTTCTCTTTATCAACATCTGCCCACTTATATGACCATGGAACTGTAGGGAATTTAAACATATCGCTTACATATTCCTTTTGCATATAAGCTATACCAGATTGAATCAATGGAGCAATATATGCATCATCTAGCATAAGTTTTTCAGCTTCTGCAAATTTCTTCCAACTTTCATTTTGTTCTGGCATTGCTTTTGCTTCATTTACTAATTTATTATATTCATCACTTTTATAACCTGTATTAGATGCATAACTTACACCCTTCATCATAGTGTCTAAAAATGTTAGAGGGTCTGGGTAATCTGCTCCCCATCCTGCGTAAGCTAATTGGAATTTACCTTTTTGCTCTAACTCTATTTTTTGTTTAAATGGTTGAGTTTTGATTTTTATTGTTAATCCAGGTAAATTTTCTTGAAGCTCAGATTGCATAAACTCAGCTTGTCGCTTACTTGTATCACTATCAAAAGTTACTAGCTCTAAAGTTACAGTACCAAATCCAACTTCTTCTTTTGCTTTATCCCAGTACTTTTTAGCTTCTTCGCCATTATAAGAATATCCCATTTTCCCAGCAACATCTCTATAGTCTTTTCCATCTTTGTTTATAGCTAACTCATTAGGTACAAAGTAATCAGCTGGAACAGATCCATTATTTAATATAACATCACATAATTCCTGTTTATCTATAGCCATATTTATAGCTATTCTTGCATTTTTATTTGCAAGCACATTATATGGATCAGCTTCCTTACCTGAATTATTTGATCCTGTCGTACCTTGATTTGATGTACACCCAGCTAAACTAGACATTCCTATTGTTGATATAGTTAACAATGCTAATAACCTTTTTCTATGAACCATAAAACCCTCCTAAATATAATTATTTTTATAATTATATTTAGGAGGGCCTATAAAAATTCCTAAAAATTAATGTGACATTCCTATTATTGCTCCTATTACATAAGGTATTAGCCATACACACCAAACAAATATACTAAACTTGTGGAATACTCTTTGTTTTTCTTTATCATTTTTATAAAGTACCCAAGTAGCCCAAACTGCATGGAATAGCATTAATAATATTGCTATAGTTCCTGTTATACCATGTATCATTGCTGAAGTTTCTGAAATACCACTAACTCCTGATTTAGCAATTTGACTCATTAAAAAAGTACCTGTTGTATCACAAATTAAACCTAAATAAAATGTTATAACATGATTTTTGTTTAAAACTTTAGCTTTTCTTTCACTAAATACACCTATTGTATAAAATACTAAAGCTAATGTTATAGCTGTTATAGCCGCTATTAATTTAAAACTCATAATTGTTCCTCCTTATTAGTTTGCATGCAAACTATTTTGTTATAATAATCTTATACCCGGGATTATATTTTGTCAAACAATTATTTTAATTTATTTTTTAATAAATTTAACGACTTAATAATTTCAGTTCTTTCATCTTCATTTAAATTATCAAATAAGTTTCCAAAAGTTTCTTCTGATTTTCTTCTAAAATATTTTGCAAACTCTAGTCCTTTAGTAGAAAACTGTATATAAGTGTTCCTTTTATCATTATCGTATTTTACCTTTTTTATATAATCGGCTTGCTCAAGTCTGTTAACAATACCAGATACTGTTCCTTTTGATAGATACATTTCATTGCAAATTTGGCTTATATTTATTTCCTTATTGTGCGCAACTAATTTTAATACCATTATTTGTTGATGAGTTAAGCCACTCTCAGATAATCCTGCCTCTATCTTGCTCATAGATCTTGAATATATCTCTTTTATTAACATTAATATTTCAAATGAATCGCTCATTATAATTACCTCCATCTTTACAAATATATTGCTTATTTTATATACTTTATATAATACATTTATTTATGTATTATATAAAGTATATAAAAAATATTAAATTAAAATTAAA